>JASHQQ010000400.1 GCA_030039035.1 Acidobacteriaceae bacterium
AACCGCACGCTGCGCATGGCGGCGACTGGAATTGCGCTGGGTTCGCTCGCATCGTTCTTCACTGCCAAGGCGATTGCGTCGCTGCTCTTCGGGACGCGTCCGAGCGATCCGCTGACTTTCGCGGCGATGATTCTGCTGCTGATGGTGGTTGCGCTCGTCGCCGGCTTCATCCCCGCGTGGCGCGCATCACGGATCGATCCCACCACCGCGCTGCGCGCCAATTGAGTGGAGAGAAATCGAGCATGAACGGAATTCGACGATCGACGCGGCGCGCAGGCGCGCTGTTCCGCAGGCGCTCTCTCGATGCGGAGCTCGATGCCGAGCTCAGGTCGCACCTGGAGATGGCGATTGAAGAGAACCTGGAGCGCGGGCTGCCGCCGGTGGAAGCGCGGCGTCTGGCGCTGGTGCGTTTCGGCGCTTTGAACGCGGCCAAGGACCGGCATCGCGAGGCGCGCGGCCTGGTGGAAGCGGACATGGTTGTACAGGAGATGAAGATGGAGATTCTGTGGCAGGACTTCAAATACACCATGCGCACGCTGGCGCGCGAGCCGGGATTCACGATCGTCGCGGTGCTGATCCTGGCGCTGGGCATCGGCGCCAATGTGGCTGTCTTCAGCGTGGTGAATACGCTGCTTCTGCGGCCCTTGCCGTTTGCGAATGCAGAGCAGCTTGTGTGGATCGCGCCTCCGCCGAAAACGTGCGGGCTCTCCTGTGCGACGTATTCCACCGATGCCTACGACGAGTTCCGCATGTACACGCGCACGTTTCAGGACGTGACCGGGTACTTCGCATTTTCCAGCGCCGACAACCTGAGCCTGTCGCTGAATGGCGGCGCGCCGATTACGGCCACAGGCATCGACGTGATTCACAACTTCTTTCAACTGCTCGGCATACCGGCGCAGATGGGGCGCACCTTCACGGCTGACGATGCACGCGATGGAGCGGCGCCGGTCATCCTGCTGACGGACGCGTGGTGGCGGAGGCAGTTCAATGCCGATCCGAAGATTATCGGCAAGGCATTCGACATTAACGGCAAACAGACGACGGTGATCGGAGTGCTGCCGAAGAGCTTCGACTTCGGCGCTGCGTTTGCACCGGGCACCAAGGTAGACGCGATTACGCCGCTCGATCTCTACGGTCCGCCGCGCGACTGGGGCAACATCATCACGTTCATCGGGCGCATGAAGCCGGGCGTGACGCTGGGGCAGGCGGTCGGCGATGCGGCCGCCGCCGCACCGCACATGTGCTGGAACAACAGGTATCCGCAATCGTGCGGCAGTTATGTCGACAACGGCGAAATCGAAGTCGTTCCCGTGCCGCTGAAGGACTACATCAGCGGCAAGCTGCGCCGCTCGCTGGTGGTGCTGTGGTGCGCCGTGGGAGCGATCCTGCTGATTGCCTGCGTGAACCTGTCGAACCTGATGCTGGCGCGGGCCGTGGCGCGCAGCAAGGAGTTTGCCATGCGGACGGCGCTGGGCGCGGGGCGCGGGCGCATCGTGCGCCAACTGCTCACCGAGAGCCTGATGCTTTCCGTGGCCGGCGCAGTCGTCGGTCTGGGGCTGGCGATGGCGCTGCTCAAATGGCTGGCGCACCAGGGAGCGATTGCGCTTCCGCTCCTGAACAACCTGAGCATCGACGGCGAAGCGCTGGGATGGACGGTGCTGGTCGCGGTTTTCGCGGCGATCTTCTTCGGTCTGTTTCCGGGACTGCGCGTCTCCGGCGGCAATTTGACCGAGGCGCTCAAGGACTCCGGGCCCGGCTCCGGACAGGGGCGCAAGCATGAGCGGCTGCGAGCGGCGCTGGTAGTCACCGAGGTTGCGCTGGCGTGCATGCTCGTCGCAGGTGCGGGGCTGCTGCTGCGCAGCTTCCTGAAGGTTCTCGAGGTCGATCTCGGATTCCAGCCGGAGCGCGCCGCAGCGGTCATGGTGGACTACGACGATAACGTGCCGAACGACAAGGACGGGAGCTTGAGCGCGCGGAAGCGGAGCGTCATTTTTCAGGGAATTCTGTCGCGCGTGGGCGCCATCCCCGGTGTGCAGGCGGCGGGAATGGTCGATTATCTGCCGCTCGGTCAGAACCGCGCATGGGGAACGCCCAACCCCAAAGGAAGACCGTTCCGCAAAGGCGAAGTATCGACCGGGCCGCTCGTCTACGTCTGCACGCCCGGTTACCTTCGCGCCATGGGAACACGCATTCGGGGACGCGATTTTACCTGGAGTGACGGACCGAAAAGTCAGCCGGTGGTGATGATCAATCGGTCATTCGCGCGTTTCCTCGCTTCGCTCGGAGCCTGGCGCGACCACGATGCGCTGGGCAAGGTGCTCGAAAACGGGAATGGTGGAGACGTCCTGGTCGTGGGCGTGGTCGACGATGTTCACGAAGAGAACGTCGAGGGCGATGCAGGCTGGCAGATCTATTATCCCGTCACGCAGGCGACTCCGGCCGGCGCGGAGCTTGTGGTGCGCACCACGCTGCCGCCGGCCGCGCTGGCCACGAGCGTGATCAGCGTACTGCGCGAGCTGAACCCCAAGCAGCCGATGGCGGAGTTCAAGCCGATCCAGTCGCTGGTGAGCCACGCCACTTCGCCGCGGCGGTTCTTCATGATTCTGGTGGGCTCGTTCGCCGGGCTGGGCATGCTGCTGGCGGCGCTGGGCATTTATGGCGTGATCTCCTACTCGGTGACCCGGCAGACACAGGAGATCGGCATCAAGATGGCGCTGGGCGCAAGCGCCGCGCTGGTGCAGCGTCAGGTGCTGGCGCGCACGCTGCGGCTGGCGATTACGGGCATTGTGCTGGGAACGGCGGCTTCGCTCGCCGTGGCAAAACTGATCGCCTCGCTGCTCTACGACACCTCGCCGTGGGATGCAACGACCTATGCTGCCATGGCGATCATCCTTCTGGCG
>JASHQQ010000401.1 GCA_030039035.1 Acidobacteriaceae bacterium
CTTCCGTTGCTCGGAACGGTGTTGTTTCCTTTCATCCAGGCCCACTCCTGGCCGGCGAGATTGAACTTCCACAGATCGTTCAAGTCCCCTGCTGCTCCGGCGGAGTCGAAGCCGCCTCCGCCAAAGAGCCACAAATTGCCTGCGCTGTCACTCCAGACCGCCGCGGAGATTCGGGAGCCAGGCACGTTTCCCTGGGCGAGTTCACCCTGGGTTCCGTAGACTCCCGGCTGGCCACAGATACTGGTCCCGGAGATCTCGTTGCAGTTGCCGCCCACCGTGCTGCTGCCGCTCATCCAGATCCATATCTTCGTGGCGAATTCGAATTCCCACAGATCGTTGAGCTCGTTCAGAGTGCCTTTCGTGTTGGTGGAGGCATAGCCTGATCCGCCAAAGAGCCAGAAATTGCCCTTTGCATCCCGCCAGCCTACCGCGTTTTCCCGTCCGCCGGGGAAATTGCTTGCCGCACCTACGCCCAGCGTCCCGTAGACGCCGACTGCGGGAGTAAAGCCGCCCGTGCTGCTGCCACCCATCCAGGTCCATTTCCGGCTTGTAGTGTTGAACTCCCACAGGTCGTTCAGCACCCAGGTGATGCCCCCATAGTCGTCGACGGAATCCGTTCCATAGCCGCCCAAAAGCCAAAGATTGCCGCTTTCGGCGGTCCAGCCCACTGCTCCGATGCGGCTGCCCGGGTGGTTAGCGGCATTCGCGACTCCCAGCGTCCCGTAGACTCCAGCAAAACTAGCCGAATAGCCGGGCAGCGCGCTGTTTCCGCTCACCCAGGTCCATTGATGGGTGGAAAGATCGAACCTCCAGAGATCGTCGAGGTAGCCGTAATACCCGCTTCCGTCGTAGCCAAAGCCGCCGAAGAGCCAGAGATTGCCATTCGCGGTCCAAGCGACCGCCTGGTAGCGCCCGCCGGGAGTGTTGCCGGCTGCAGCCGTGCCCTGCGTGCCATAGACGCCGGAGTTGCCGCAGTAGACGCCTATACAGTGCGTCGCCGTGCCGCTCCCTGCAATCCAGGTCCAGTCCTTGGTCTTGACGCTGAACATCCAGAGGTCGTTGAGGAGGATGTTACAGATGGAGGATTCAGCCGAGTTGCAGCCTTCTCCTCCAAAGAGCCACAAATTGCCCTTGGCGTCGGTCCAGGTTGCCGCCGCAGTCCGGCTGCCGGGCAAGCTGCTTCCGGAGGGCACGCCCGGTGTGCCGTAGACGCCGTTCTGATCTGCGGTTTTGCCGCCGCGCTGCCAGATCCAGTCCCCGGGCGCCGGTGGCGCCGCGCTGACGGTATACGTCGCCTTGGCGATCACACTGTTGGTGTAGCCGGCGGCGACCGCTTCGGCCTCGATGGTTTGCGTCGTCATGACAGCGATGGGAACGCCGTAAACATTGGATGCCGTGGTTGGCGCCGTTCCATCAACGGTGTAGTAGATGACCGCTCCCTTCGTTTTGTCGGAGATAGTTACGTATTGCGCCAGGTTGTAGTCGCCCTCCGCTGGGGATATTACCGGCTTGGCCGCATACGGCAAGATCGTGAAGGTTGCTGCCGCCGTCACGCTCGGCAACTCGCCCTTCAGCTCCGCCGCGGCCTCAATCGTCTCGGTCTCACCGACCTTGATCGCACCCTTATAGATCGCTGAAGACGATGTCGGCGGCGTTCCGTCGGTGGTGTAGTGGATGACCGCCTCAGGTGTGGCGCAGCTCAGCTTGACCGACTGGGCGGTCGTGTACACACCGCCGGTGGGAGAGATCACCGGTTTCGCCGTCTGCGCACCAGCCGCGGGCGGTTGATACTTCCATGTGTCGTCCAGTGCGCTCCAATTCCCCGACGAGTCGTCGCCATCGCCGCCGAAGAGCCAGAGATTCCCGCTGGAATCGCTCCAGCCGACCCCGTCTTCCCGGCTGCCCGGACTGTTCTTCGACGAGGCCTTGCCCAGCGTCCCGTAAACCCCGGCGACGCCGCAGGGTGGATAGCCATCGATCTGATAGCAGTCGTCCGGGATCGAACTGCTGCCGCTCATCCAGGTCCACTCCTGGGTGAAGGTCTGGAAGCGCCAGAGATCGTTCTCCGCAATTGAGCCGCTTCCCCCACCGAAAAGCCAGAGGCTGCCCTGCTTGTCGGCCCACACCACCATGCCTGACCGCGCGCCGGGAACATTGGTTGGGGCCGCAACCCCCAGCACGCCGTACACGCCGACGGCGCCTGTCTCGTCGCTACCGCTTATCCACGTCCATTCGCGGTTGACCGTATTGAACTCCCAGAGATCGTTGAAATTCTCGTAGTAGTCTGCTCCGCCAAAGAGCCAGAAATTGCCGTCGGGATCGGTGATGCCGGCCGCGCCGCTGCGGCTTCCCGGAATGTTGTCGATCGAAGGAGTACCCCGAGTGCCATAAACGCCGGGCTCGCCGGTGCACTCCGCAGGATTACACGGAATCTCGCTGCTGCCGCCCGTCCAGGTCCATTCCCCGGTGCTGGGAGTGTACTTCCACATATCGTTGAGAAGTCCGAAGGAGCCGACCGAGTCCCAGCCGCTACCGCCAAAGAGCCAGAAGCTGCCGTCGCTGCCAAGCCAAACGGTCGCGCTTACTCGGCCGGCCGGAGTGTTCTTCGGCGCCGCTACGCCGAGCGTGCCATAGACGCCGTACTGAATACAGTCGCCGCAGCCCACCGCACTGCTTCCGCCGATCCATGTCCATTCCCGGGTCTGAGAGTTGAAGAGCCACAGGTCGTTGAGATAGCCGACAATTCCCTGCGAATCGTAGCCAAAGCCGCCGAAGAGCCAGATGTTGCCGTTTCGATCCGCCCAGCCAACAGCCTCTGTCCGGCCGCCCGGCACATTCGACTTCGCCGGAGATCCTCTCGTGCCATAAATCCCAAGCTGGCTCTTGGCGGCAGTCTTGCTGCCGCTCATCCACGCCCATTCCCGAGTCGTGGGGTTGTACTTCCACAGATCGTTCAGAAAACCCGTGCCGCCGTTCGAGTCAAAGCCTTCGCCACCGAAGAGCCAAATGTTGCCGTTGCTATCGGTCCAGACCACCTGGGAAGAGCGGCCTCCAGGCAGGTTTCCCATGGCGGCCTCGCCCAGCGTGCCGTAAACGCCCCTGCGCCCGCAAAAGCTATAGAAGCCATTCTCGCCGCTGCCAGAGCAGGTCGTTCCGGCTGTGCTGTATCCGCCCGTCCAGGTCCACTCGCCGGTCTGCGCCGGCGCCGGTGGCGCGCTCAGGATGGCAGTGAGCAAACAAAGTGCAAAGATCGTCCAGCATCTGCTGGCAAAATTCTTGGCGATCGCACCAAAAACACTCGGGAAAACATGGCAAGGCGATGGCTTAAATCGATTCACGGTTGGACTCTCCCAGCTTTCTTCTTACGGAAGATCGTCCGCTCCGGATTGTTCAACGTGGGCCCTGATTCTCCGCGCAGCCCTGGAATACTGCTGGCGGAGACGGTCTTCACTCAACGGAAGGACATGGCATATCCGGAGCTTCCTTCTTGAACTCGAAAACGGGACAAGTATACGCCTCTCTCGCCGGATACTGGCCTCCGTAGTCGTTCTTGCCTTCCAGCGCCTCGGGCGTTCCGGCGATTTGAGCCGAACGGGCAACGCAGTCCTCGTATGTTACAGATCCCGAGGGGGTCAAATGAAAAGATTGAATGAGACCCAGCAAGTGACCATCAAGGCTGACGAGAACTCTCGTCTCCCAATCCTAATTGTCGAGATCGAGAGGGAGTTGCGTAACTATCGAAAGGCCTACGTGAAGGACCTACTGAAAAGGAAACGAGTTGCAAAGACAGGTCCGCGAAACCGCTATGTGGTGCATCCGGGTCACGAATAAATCGGCAGAGAAGGGCCTGAACCCAGACCCAGCCCAGATCCAAGGAAGCGGCTTTCAATCTTGCGCTGCCGAATCCACCATGTAATACGTTCCCCCTACGGGTCAGATTGATTTTTGGTGAGGGACAGAATCTACTTTCACGTACAGTCGAGTCGGGTGTATAAAAATTCGCATAGACCGGGCCCAAACCTGCCTCCCCTCGCAATTCCCCGTTCGGGGGAATCGCTCAGAACACCCCCTTCCCCGGGAGGTCGACATGGAACGACTCCACCTCACAGCGGTTTGCGTGTCTCTGGCGATGGCATTTGCATGTTGGTCCTTTGCGCAAAACGCACAACCCGACAAAAAGCAGCTCAAGGCCCAGGCCAGACAGTTGCTCGGCGAGGGTAAAGCCCTCGAAGATCAGGGCAAGCTGAGTGAGGCCAAGAACAAGTACATCGATGCGGAGGCGATTTACTCCACCAGCGATGGTCTCGACGCGATCAAGCGCATAAACGTCGCCCAAAAACAGCAGGCGGATACGTCGCTTAGCGATGCACACCGGCTCTACGACGCTGGGAAGTATCAGGAGAGCCTGGATGAACTCCGCCACGGACTGGCCGACCAGCCGGGCAGCCCGGCATTTGAGTTCGATATGGCGATGTGCTACCTGAAGCTGGGTGATCGTGCCAACGCTGATCTCTACCTGAGTATGGCAATTTCCGGCTTGGGCAACGACAAGGAAAAGCCCAGGCTCCTCGAGTTGGACTCCACGATGGTCATGGGTACCGGCCAGCTTGCTCCTGGAGCTGACCCGCCGGATAGCGATGCGTTCAACGCGAGCTATCGTCAGGAAGACCGCGACGCTGCTGATCCCAAGGCGCCCGGCGGCAGCCTTTGTCAGCAAATCGCAAATCTGAAGACCGCCATTCCTTCCAATCCAGCGGTGGTTTTCAATGCGGCAAAGTGCGCCGAAGAGGATGCGCGTCAGGGCGATGCAGCGCTGCTTCTGGCGGACTATGTGAAGTTGGCTCCCAATGCACTCGATCGCGCCGATGCCGAGGCACTCGCGCAAAGCTGGAAATCGCTCGCCGACCTTCCCGGCGAGAACGGGCAAACGGTGCGCCGCGATTTTGCCAACGCGAGCCGCTATCTCGACTATCGCCGCTACGATCGCGCCATCGGCGAATACGAAGACGCCGCGCAGGCGATGCCCGACCTTGCGCAGACCGAATGGCAGCTTGGCCTTCTCTACGAGGCGTATGGAGATGTGGCGAAGACACGTGAGCACTTTACGCGTTATCAGCAGCTCGAAAAAGACCCCGCCCGCAACGCCGAGGCAACGGCTCACTTCGCCAATATCGACAGGCGCCGCGGGGTCTACGACGCCAACATTAGCGATGCGCAGGATATTCTTACCAGCCTGCTGCTGCCTTCGCTCGGCATCAGCAACGAAGGGACAAAACACAAAGGCAAGCTCTCGCACCGGCAACGCCGCTATGCCTCCTCGCGGTACAAGCAGGAAACCAGAGCCACCGAAGAGCAATCTCAACCATTTGTCGAGCGCGAACTCGACCGCGCACGGCAGGACCTGGATGCAGCGGCCGATCTGTTCCCACTGGGGGCCGAGGTCAACGAGATGCTCGCGCTCATCTGCCTGCAAGGCAACAATTGGCCTGAGGCTTTTCGCAGCTACGATGCGGTGACCAGCCAGGGATATCCAGTATCGTTTTACGCGCAGGAGCCGACAGGAAGTGACAACAAGCAGGTTCGTGCCGTGAAGGTTGAGATCGGTTCAAATTCCATTCGCATTATTACGCTTGCCATCTACAATCCCGACAAGAAAATCTCCGATGCGCCTGACCGGTCTGCCGGTGAAGACGACCTGGGCAACCTGGTGATCACTTCTGTTACGCCGCCCGACCCGGATGCTGAAGCCGTCACCATCAAACCAGAAGACTTGAAAGGGATCGAAACGCAAAACAACTTTGTCGTCCTCAAGGGAGCGAAGGAGAAGATCTATCTTGCCCCGCTCAACATGCTCTCAACGGTTCCCTTCGAAGGCGGCGCGGCCCGCACCTACGGCAACGAATACACGCGTATGTTTATCCGTTACCTGGGATTTGAGGATGCCAAGCTCGGCAAGGAGGGAATGACAACCGGCGAAAAATTCAAGCTTGGCTTCGAAATTGCGCGCATCGGCATGAGCGCGGCCATGATGGGGATTACGGCGCCGATGGCTTATGGTTCCGCAGTTCGCATGGTGCAACTGGTTCATGCTCTCAACGTATTTCACGAGGTCGCACAAGGAGCGCGCGCCGTGAATATCACTGACGCCACCATCAGCCTGGCCGACGACCTGAAAGAGAGCCAGGAGACTCTTGAACGAACGATGAGCGAGGAGCGCCGCGCGGTCGAAGGCATCCACTTCAAATTCATCCCTGACGAGTCGGTGCCGCTCAAGTTTAAGGAAAAGCTTTGAATGCTGGCTACGAAGCGCCGCATAGCCGGAGATTTAATCTTTGCGGACGACGCAGGTGACGCCGCACCCTACTGCCGAATGGCCGATTCAGCAGCTGCGTGAGGCTGCGTGAGGCCACGCCACCATTCATTTCGGGATTTGGGGAGACACATGCCCGTATTCGCGATCTGAAGCGGCCCCGCAGCTGCCATAGCTCATCAGCCACAGCAACCTGGTTCACACTCTTCCCGCATCTTCCGTCTGGGTGACAGGCAGCTTGGAAGTTCCAGTTCCACGGGCGAAGAATCGTCAAAGTTCCGACTTGCCGACGATAGGCTCGGAATCGAGCCGGTTCACATCGGCGCGCCGAGAATGCCGTCCCGACAAGCTCCTATTTCTTCTGTGGCTGTGCTACTCTTCCGTGAACCACATGGGTGGATTGTCCGTAAGGAGGCAGCCCGCAAATGCAGAGTTCGGAATTCTTTCTGGAGCAATATGACACCGTGCGCGGAATCGTGGACAATCTCTTTCTCAAAGGCTTGGATGATGATCAGCTTAAGGTTCAGCCCAAGGAAGGCTTGAACTCAATCGCATGGTACATGTGGCACACCACCCGTTGGCAGGACTTTGCGAATACGCTGATCATGCCTAGCTGTAAGCAGGTCCTGGACGAACAATGGATGACACGCATGAATGTGTTTCGTCGTGACGTTGGTACCGGCATGACACGCGAAGAATGCACGGAGTTCAACAAGGCGGTCAACGTAACGGAACTGCGGGCCTATTGGCATACGGTCGGCGATGCCGTGAGAGACGTGGCCAGATCGTTACCGCCGGACGATCTGCGAAAACCGGTGGAGCGCAACCAACTCTACCAGATGATTGAGGACGGGACCATCGCAAACGAGCGAGCCAAATGGGTGCCTTCCTTCCTGGAGGGCAAGACCCGTGGTTGGTTCATCTCAATGGCGGTTTGGCACATGGCGGAACACCTCCTTGGCGGTGTTGTTTGCGTCCGCCGCGTATGTGGGATACCCGTTGGACTTTGATGCCAAGCTCTTCCGAGCCTGATTGACGCATCGTCTTGGGCAAATGGCGGGCGAAGCGCTTTATCTGCGCGCGTTGGGCTGCGTGTCATGGCGAGAGACTGCGGCGCCGTGGCGCGATGCAGTGTCGCCGCAATCGTTGCGCAGCTCATTGGGAGCGCCTGCGGGCGGCGGGGCGAAGTCATTGTCGATGCAGGGGATCACGCTAAGATACTCGTAGATGGCTTCGATCTGATGGTCGGTCATGTTGTGAAAGGCCGGCCAAGGCATGATTTGCAGCTTGCTGCCGTCCACAGGAGGAGGAATGCAGATGCCCAGTGCTACGTTCGGATCAGTGGGAGACAGGCAAGTCGGATGGATGTTGTCGAAATCGATGCCAGTCCTAAAAATCTCTTTAAACTGTTCCAGCGTGTGTCCCCCTTCAGGGAGCCCGTTCTTGTCCGGTGTCAAGTTGCGGGAGACGATGCCCGGACCGGCATACGGAAAGCCGGTATTGGGATCAGTTGGATATCCGGCCGGCGGATACGAGGGGGGTATCGAATTGGGCAGAAAGCCTCCCACTGAGGCGCTGGAAGGCACAGCCGGTCCGAAGGGGCTGCCTCCAGCAAGGTAAGTGGTGGGATCTGTCACTGTTCCCAGCGGCTGATTCAAAAAGTACGGGTTCCCATTGTTCGCGTAGTTGAAATTTGGAGGCGCGCCGCCTGTGTGGCAGCCGTTGCAGTCAGCCTGAGCGTTCACAATATAGCTGCCAAGGCCGACCAGGCGTCGCTGTTCGCCATTCTTCCTTTCGAGGTTGAGGGGAACAGGGGCTATCTCGTAGCCGATGCGAATGAGCTGATCCTCGTCATTGTTCCCTCGGTTCTGGGCCTCAACCCGGCGGGGCGGGCTCATGATTCCAGCGAGAACAACTGCGGCCAGGGCTACGGCGGCTCCGCCTGCCGATGTGAGAACGAGACGTGTATTCACTTGGACCTCCTGAGGGGATTGAAGATCATCGGCTCAAAGAGGTACAGGAGGAGCGCGCCAGCGGCAATTCACCAGGCATCAATTCGAGGTCATTTGGCAGGTCAACGGCTAACTGTTTCCAGGCAAAGGACTAAGAACAGCGGCCCGAACGTGTCGAATCGGGTTTTTGATCGATCGACGAACGATGTTAAACTGCCCGCCAACGACTAGTGAGAGCCTTTTGCCATGAGCGACAGCGTCCAGCCCGGGAGGATCGGCTTTGCGGACTTCACTGTCGATTTGCGAGCCCGGGAACTGCGCCGTGAAGGAATCCGGCTGAGATTACCCGGCCAGCCTTTCGCTGTGCTGACGATTCTTTTGGAGCATCCGGGAGAAGTCATCACGCGCGAGGAACTTCGCGCACGTCTGTGGCAAAAGGAAACGTTCGTTGACTTTGACCACAGCCTGAACGTAGCGGTCAGCAAGCTCCGCGAAGCTCTGTGTGATTCTGCGGAGCAACCGCGCTTCATCGAAACGATTCCGCGAACAGGGTACAGATTCGTCGGACAGTTGTCCGAACCCGCTATCCAGGAAAAAGGGCCGCAGCGGGGAGGGGATTCAGCAGGCGCAGAGAAGACAAGAAAGGCCGGCGCCGGAGCGAATCTCCGAAGACACCGGGTTGCGATTGCGGCTTCTGCGGCGACAGGCCTGGTTCTCGTGTTGGCCGGTTACCTACGTTTTCACCGGGCGCCAACACTGACGGACCCAAAACTGACGGACAAAGACACCATCGTCCTCGCCGAGATCGCGAACACGACCGGCGACCCGGTCTTCGACGACACTCTGCGGGAAGGCCTGGTGGTGCAGCTTGAGCAGTCGCCTTTCCTCAGCCTCATCTCGGACGATCGCATGCACCAGACACTGAGGCTGATGGCCAAGCCCGCCGACACGCAACTTACCCCGGAGATTTCCCGGGAAATCTGCGAGCGAACCGCAAGCGCAGCCGTCCTCGACGGTTCGATTGCCAAGCTTGGGAGCCAATATGTGTTGGCGCTGCGGGCCAAGGACTGCCGCAGCGGCAACGTCCTGGACGAGGAGCAGGTGCAAGCCGCAAGAAAAGAAGACGTTTTGAATGCTTTAAGTCAAATCGCTACCAGATTCAGAACCCGGGTGGGAGAGTCGCTCTCAACCGTGAAGAGCCATGACACACCTCTCGCCGAGGCTACGACGTCCTCACTCGACGCATTGAAGGCCTACAGCGCGGGATGGGAGGTTAGCCGATCCAACGGTTTTGCCGCTGCGGTGCCATTTTTCAAGCGCGCCATCGAAATTGATCCCAACTTTGCCATGGCGTATGCGGCGCTCGGGCAAATGTACGGTGACATTGGAGAAACCGTCCTCTCTGGGGAGAACGCGAACAAAGCTTATCAATTGCGGAATCGCGCCAGCGATCAAGAAAGGTTCTTTATCTCCCACTCCTACGATAAGCGGGTTACGGGAGACCTGGAAAAGGCAGAGCAAACATGTGAATTGTGGGCGCAGACTTATCCTCGCGTGGAGTTGCCCCACGCATTCTTGTCGGGGATGATTTCCCAAACCCTCGGTAAATACGAAAGGTCGGTCAACGAAGCTAAGGTAGCCATCGGGCTCAATCCCGACTGGCCGATCATATACAGCAATCTCGCGGCGAGCTTCATTGCTCTTGACCGCATGGACGAAGCGGGGAGGGTGCTTCAAGAAGCGTCCGACCGCAAGCTGGAAATGCCTGATCTCTTCGTCCAGGCTTACATGATTGACTTTCTGAAGGGCGATGACCTGGGAATGAGGCGCGAGGTAAGTCGGGC
>JASHQQ010000007.1 GCA_030039035.1 Acidobacteriaceae bacterium
CGAGCCGGTTGGCGCATCTCGCGCCATCGGATCCAGGGAACGAAATGCTTCCATCCTCGCCCCAGGCAGGATGGGGAGCGCGGCCGCCCAACCTGCTTGCCGCAATTCCTGAGTCACTGTATCCCGAAGCCGCTGCAATCAGGTCGACGCGGCCCCAAGGAGCGGCGACGTCGCACAGAATCCAAAAGGTCACAGCAACCCAGGAACTGCCGCAAACCCGCATTCCGGAAGTTTCGGTTCCATAAGCGAAGCTTCGTCAAAGTTCCGGAAAGCCGACCATCCTCCCGCAATTGACGAAATCGAAGCGCGGAAGAGGTCCGGCAGCCGGAGTGGCGTGGTTCATTTCGCGGAAGGGATCGGTTCGATGAGGATGTCCTCGACCGAGTCAAGCGTCAGGACGGCAATCTTTAGGTTCGGAGCCATCATGTAGTCTTCGGGTTTGCCTTGGGAAATCACCCCGGCAAATACTCCTGTGATCCTCTTGTCCAACGTAAAGGCAACGACACTCCCGGAACCAAGGTAAACCCGTGCTCTTCCCGGTGCCCGACAGTTGTGCTGGTGCACTACGCTGCAAGTCGACTCCATATTCAGCCGTGTGCGGGTTCTTGGAGCAGGAGATTTGTTATGATTCTGGTCAACCGCTCCGGCACTTGTCCACTTTGGGGACTCTCGTCTGGGATCGCGAGGCTCCACTCCGATGAAAAGGACGATCACTTCCTTTTTGCCTTCGGCCCGAAGAGGTTTCGCTCCGATAACTCAACAGGCTGGTGCCCGAAGCCTGAATGCTATCTCCGCGACAATCCTTTTTGTCCTCCTTTCGTCCTTTCACCGAACCACAGTTGCGCAAACCGGCAATTGGGCTTGGATGGGTGGAAGCAACACGGTGAGTGTTCCAGATGTGCCCTATTCAGGACAAGCGGGCGTCTGCGGGACCGAAGGCGTGCCGGCTCCGACGAATCTCCCTGGCAGCCGCGAATACTCCGTCGCATGGACTGATCCAAAAGGCCATTTTTGGCTCTTTGGGGGATACGGCTACGATTGCTTCGGCATCTTGGGCAATCTGAATGACCTCTGGGAGTTCGATCCGGCTTCCAATCAGTGGGCTTGGATGAGCGGGAGCAGCGCGCTAACCGTCAACGGCAATCGCGGGCAGCCAGGCGTCTACGGCAAGCTGGGTTTGCCTTCGCCCGGAAATACGCCCGGTGGCCGGGATTATGCCGCGGCATGGAGCGACAAGAACGGTCATCTCTGGCTTTTTGGCGGCGAAGGCCTTGACGCGAAGAGTAATTTCGGGGATTTGGACGACCTTTGGCAGTTCGACACGGCGACCTATGAGTGGACATGGGAAGGCGGAGCCAGCGTAATTCCGAACCCGCCGCTTGGCCAGTCCCCGGTCTACGGGACCTTGCACGTTCCCGCCGCCGGCAACAATCCGGGAAGCCGCTCCCAGGCCGCAGCCTGGACCGACAGCGCTGGCCACTTCTGGATTTTCGGTGGCGGAGGCAGCGGCAACGACTTGTGGGAGTATTTTCCTGACCGCAATGAATGGGCTTGGATGGCAGGAAGCAATACTTTGCGACCCGCCGGTTCCGGCCCTCCTGGCGCCTACGGCACCTTGGGAAAACCGGCGGCCGGAAACAATCCCGGCGGCCGGGCCTGGGCTACTTCCTGGACCGATGCAAAAGGGCATCTTTGGCTTTTTGGAGGCTTCGGCGACGATTCGGAGGGGAATTCGGGGTACCTGAACGACCTCTGGGAGTTCGATCCGGCCACCTTCGAATGGGCCTGGATGAGCGGCAGTCCGACCCTGGGCGGAACTGCGTGCGACGGCCGGGCCGGTGTCTATGGAAAGAGGGGCGACAGCGGCAAAGGGAACGTCCCCGGCGGCCGCTGGGGCGCGCTCGGCTGGGTCGGCAAGGTTGGTCAATTCTGGCTCTTTGGTGGGAATGGCTGCGATTCCAGCGGTATCACCCTTGGTGACTTGAATGATCTATGGGAATTCAATCCGTCCACCCTGCAATGGACCTGGTGGGATGGAAGCAGCAGGGATTCCCGTCCTCCCTTTGGAACTTCCGGGAGCTACATCACCATGGGCGCGCCTGGAGATGGCGGTTTCCCAGGCAGCCGCGACTCGGGGGCTGCTTGGACCGACACCGCCGGCCGTCTCTGGCTCTTTGGAGGGTACGGCACCGACAGCGAAGGCTATGCGGGTAGCCTTGACGACGTTTGGGAGTATTCTCCCCCCGGAATTCTGCCGCAGGCTGTTTCGCCCCTCTTTTCTCCGCCTCCCGGCGACTATGTTGCCGGGCAGACTGTCAGCATTTCGGAATTCACACCCGGCACGGACGTCTATTACACCCTCGATGGTTCGGAGCCGACGACGAGCTCGCAGCGCTATTCCGGTCCGCTCACCATCGAGCGGACCACCATGGTTACGGCGATCGCGGCCGGCTCCGGCTTTGCCGCCAGCGCTGCTGCGTCCGCAACTTATGCGATTCCCTCACGCACTGCGGCGCCAGTTATCGCTCCCGCGGCTGGAAGTTATTCAGCGGAGCAGAGCGTGAGGCTTTCGACTTCCGACCCGGGCGCGACGATTTATTACACGATGGACGGCTCCACTCCCACAGCAGATTCGGCTGTCTACACGAAGCCGCTGAAGGTCTGGGAGAGCGCAACGGTCAACGCGATTGCCATCGCTCCCGGCCTGTCGGCGAGCGAGGTTTCCAGCGCCGCATATACCATCCAGGAACCCGCCGCGTGGGCCAACGAATGGGCATGGATGGGCGGAAGCGACAAGAAAAATACCGCAGGCACTTACGGCACAGAAGGAGTTACAGCTTCCCAAAACTTCCCGGGTGCGCGGGTGGACGCGCAAAAGTGGGTTGACGCCGACGGCCACCTTTGGGTCTTTGGAGGCTACGGCGTCGATGGTTTCGGTGTTGAAGGCTATCTCAACGACCTCTGGGAGTTTGATCCGGCTTCGAATCTCTGGACCTGGATCGGCGGCCCGAGCGCCGTTCCGTCTCCCAACCATGGCCATCCTCCGGTTTACGGCACCCTCGGCGTTCCCGCTCCCGGCAACACTCCGGGAGGGATAATCGATGCAGCAACCTGGACTGACAAGAGTGGAAACCTCTGGCTTTTCGCGGGCTATGGAACGCAGGTGTTGACGATCAAGCCCGCAACGGCCATTTGCTACCTGAACGACCTCTGGAAATTCGATCCTTCGACCCGCGAATGGACCTGGATGGGCGGACGCTCGATCCCTCCAGTTCCCGGAATCTGCAGCGAGCCCGGAGTCTACGGCAAATTGGGAACGCCTTCCAAGGCAAATATCCCGGGGAGCCGCGCCGGCGCTGCTGCATGGACCGACAACGACGGGAATCTCTGGATCTTCGGCGGCAGCGGCGAAGATTCGCGCGGGATCTTCGGCTTGCTCAACGACGTGTGGGAGTTCAACACCTCCACCGGGATCTGGACCTGGATAGGGGGTAGCAGCAAGCTGCCGTCCCGCTGCGTTACGAGCACGAATGGAGGTTGCGGCTGGCCCGGAGTCTACGGCACGAAGGGAACTCCCGCGGCATCCAACCTGCCCGGCAGTCGCGTAGGAGCGGCAACCTGGACCGATAAGAGCGGGAACCTCTGGCTCTTCGGCGGCGGTGGCGGGGCCGCCAATGGCGCGGGCGACCTCAACGATCTGTGGAAGTTCAATCCCGCCACGCGCGAATGGACCTGGATCGATGGCCCGAGCTCGATCACCTGCACCCCTTGGGCTCCACCACCTGCGTTTGGGGGGCACTTCTGCGGCCAACTCGGCAGTTACGGAACCCTGGGCGTGCCAGAGGCGGGAAACCATCCAGGAGGACGGTCGCCAGCCGCGCATTGGATCGACAGCAGTGGGAATCTCTGGCTCTACGGAGGAGAAGCATTCGATTTCCCGGGTTCGGTAATTCCTGGGCTTCCTGGCTTTGGGCTTCCATCGTTCGGCGTGGATAAAACCGGAGAGTTCTTTGGACCGGTGGACGATCTCTGGGTCTATAACCCGTCGACCGGAAAATGGGCGTGGATGGGCGGCGATGACAAGACGGAGAATTGCTTTGTAGTCGCCGCTCTGGGCGCCCTGGATGTGGAGTGTGGTGGCCCTCCCGCTCTTCTCGGCACCGAGGGAAGGCCGGGAACCGGAAACACGCCAGGCAACCACATCTCCGCAGTCGGCTGGGCCGACAAGGACGACAATTTCTGGCTCTTTTCCGGGTTGGAATCGACCACCGCCGACCCGGATGGGATCGTCGTGAACGATCTCTGGAAATTCCAGCCTTCGACCACGATTCTGCCGCCCGCGATTACGCCGCAACTCGGCGCCCCCGCGGGGACCTATTCGTCAGGCGGCCTGCTGACCATTTACGAAAGCGTGAGGAATGCCAGCGTTTACTACACCACGGACGGAACCACGCCGACCGCGAACTCAAATCTCTACAAGAGCCCGCTCAACATCGCGTCGTCGATCACCGTCAAAGCGGTCGCCATCGCCCCTGGCTATCGCAACAGCGCGGTGGTGACCGGCAGCTACACCATTCTCCCTCCGACCGCAACGCCGACTTTCTCTCCGCCCGGCGGGAACTACAGCTCGCCGCAGACGGTCACGATCAGCGATGCCACTCCCGGCGCCGAGATCCTGTACACCACGGACGGTGTTACTGCCAATCTTTACACCGGACCGATCACCATCGCGAAGACCACAACGCTGAGCGCCGAGGCCCAAGCAAAAGGTTACGGCCCAAGCCAGATCGCCACGGCGATTTATACCATCCAATCGAAGGCCACCGCCTCGGCATCCGGAACCACGAAGAAAAACGACGGAGTTCGGGACGCGAGAAGAACATGGCCTCCCGAGATGACAACTTCGCCCTGGTCGATTGCGCCTCAGCAATGACGTAAGAATCGACGCGGAGCGGGCCTGTGTGGGTTCGGCGCTGTCTCTGGCATTCGACCGTCTCTATTCCTGCCGTCGCGTGATGGCCCCACCTGCGAAGCCCTTGGCCTGAAGAAAGTTCTCGCCACCGCCTCGCTTCTGGCAGCGGCAGCCATCCCCACCTTTGGCAGAACCACGCGCCAAACAGTCGCAACAGCTTTCCACAATGCTGCGGGTACTTAAATTCCCATCAAGTGGGGTTGCGGTCATGTGTTCCGGACGCATCACCGCCATTACGGACATTTCGGAGCCCGGCTCGACGTGCAAGCGGCTTCGGAACAAGAGTTCCGCGTTCCTTCAGGAGATTCGCGCCAGTTCCACGAGCCGGTTGGCGCATCTCGCGCCATCGGATCCGGGGAACGAAATGCTTCCATCCTCGCCGCAAGCAGGATGGGGAGCGGCCGCCCATCCTGCTTGGCGCAATTCCTGAGTCACTGTATCCCGAAGCCGCTGCACTCAGGTCGACGCGGCCCCAGGGAGCGGCGATATTGCACGGAATCCAAGAGGTCACAGCAACCCAGGGATTGCCGAAGCGTCGATTTGAATGCGCCAGCGAATATGCCGGTGATTTCAGAGCGGTAACGAGGTTTGGGTGGCCGGACGCTCACTTCGCGTAACAGACCTGGCCGCGATAACGCAGCACCAGCGTATCTTGCGTGAAGTCCGCGATGCCGAAGTAATCCAGATAACCGGTGGCGCCGGCGAACTTGCCGGTCCCGCCCGAGATGATGGACCTGTAGTT
>JASHQQ010000402.1 GCA_030039035.1 Acidobacteriaceae bacterium
CGCACGCGGCGGTTGCCGAGGTGGTCGATGTCGTCCACCACGCCGATGTTCTTGCGCAGCTTGAGCAGGTAGCGGATGGTCGCGTAGAAGTCCTCGGGCGTGAGCGTGCGATGGTCGAGCTTGGTCGCGTCCTGGTTCTCGTAGAGCTTGATGTTGAACTTGAGACGGCCGACACGCGAGAAGTCGTACTTGCGCGCATCGAAGAACATGCCTTCGAACAGCGCCGTCGCCGTGTCCAGCGTCGGCGGATCGCCGGGACGAAGCTTGCGGTAGATCTCGATGAGCGCTTCTTCCGGCTTGCGTACGGAGTCGCGCTTGAGCGTGTTGCTGATCACGTTGCCCACGTCGTCGCGCTCGGGGAAGAAAACCTCGAAGCTGGTGGCGCCGCTCGAAAGCACCTTGTGCAGCCGGTCGGCGGTGAGTTCGACGTTGGCCTCGACAATGACTTCGCCCGAAGTGGTGTCGACGATGTCGGCCGCGGTGATCGCGCCGTCGAGCTCCGCGGCTTCGATTTCGACCTGTTCCACGTTGGCCGCGCGCAGCGCCTTGAGGGTGTGCGGGGTGATCTTGCGGCCGGAGTGCGCGATCTCCTCGCCCTTGATCACGATGGCGTGCGCCGGCTTCGAACCGACCAGATGCGTGTTCAGCCTGGCGTCCTGCGGGACCACCCAGCTCAGCTTGCCGTCGGCGATGCGGATGCGGTCGATGGTGTAGAAGGTCTTGAGGATCTCCTCGTCGGAGCGCAGGCCGAGCGCGCGCAGGAAGATGGTGCCGAGAAACTTGCGCTTGCGGTCGATGCGCACGTAGAGCGTGTTCTTCTGGTCGTATTCGAACTCGACCCAGGAGCCGCGATAGGGGATGATCTTGCCCAGGAAATAGGTGCGGTTGTTCGCCGTCTCGAAGAAGACGCCGGGCGAGCGGTGAAGCTGCGAAACGATGACGCGCTCGGTGCCGTTCACGATGAACGTCCCGTTGGGCGTCATCAGCGGGATGTCGCCGAAGAAGACTTCCTGCTCCTTGATGTCGCGGATGGTCTTGTTGCCGGTCTCGGCGTCCTTGTCGTAGATGGTCAGGCGCACCGTGACCTTGAGCGGCGCGGAAAACGTCATGCCGCGCTCTTCGCACTCCTGCTGGTCGTACTTGAGCTGCAGGCTCACCGGGTCGCCGCACTTGTTGCAGAAATCGGGCGTGTTCTTGTTGTAGGTGCCGCACTTCTGGCAGAGCACTTCGCCGGGATGGAACGGATCGGTGATCACCATCGACCCGCAATGAATGCAGGCCGTGCGCAGGTGGTGCAGGCCTTTCAGGTGGCCGCACTTGCACTCCCAGTTGCCGATCGCGAAATCGACAAAATCGAGCTGCGAGATGCCGCGGAAGTCGGTGATCGGAAAGACCGACACGAAGACCGACTGCAGCCCCGAGTCGTCGCGCTCGTTGGGCAGCTTGTCCATCTGCAGGAAGCGCTCGTAGGAACGCCGCTGCACTTCGATCAGGTTGGGGATTTGAGTTGCTGTCGGAATCTTGGAAAAATCGAGCCGGCTGCGGATCGCGCGCTTCTCGTTCGGCATGTTCACTCCTGAGCCTCATTCCGCCGGACGCAGGCCGCGAGTGGGGAGGGCTGCATCCGGGCCGGCGCCTGAGACTCGTGGCGACGGCAAATATCCGTAGAATTCAAGAAAATCGGACTGGCGCCAGTTCCAGTCCCAACCCATGGCTGGGGAACCGCTCGGGCGCGGGCGGCGCGTGTGAGAGTCACGTCAAAATCGCGATTTGGGCATTGCCGGACTTCCGGCCGGTGCGCTAGACTGCGCACAATTGGAGAAGCAGGCGCAAGGGACATTGGACGTTCTGTTGACCATTTGCGCAAACGGCAGATTGTGGGCCGAAGGGCCTCAACTGCCGGGCATGAAAGACACAAAAAGCCCGCGAGGACGCAATGCCTCACGAGCGCGGCTCGTTGCCTGTGCTCCCATCCGGATTCTGATTCCTGCTTTCGCCGATCCCAAAGCTCGCTTTTGCCGCTCGCCCGCCACTTGCTCGCCAAAGCTCCAACGGAGAACCCAGCCAATCCCCGCCTGCTCTGGCACTTGGCACTTCTACAAACGCATTCAGACCTCTTCCCCGCTCCTGGCCCGTCGGGAAAAGATAAGCGCTTACGTGCCCCTGTTCATTTCTTTGGATGCGCCGCCCGACCTCCCGATTCGCTCCCTCGAAACCCGGACAGCCGAACAGACGCGCAACGAATATCGTAGCGCGTCCAGTCGGGTCTTGCAAGTCCCCGGCCAGAATTGTGACAGGTCAGTAACCGGTTCCAACTTGGAGGTAGCCGCTTTCGCATCGAGGCACGGGCTTCCAGGCTGCGGAAAAACTCGATCTGGAGGGAGGCGGGGGTTTTAACCCCCGCACAAAGCCGGCGCAATCCTCGCGGGCTTTAGCCCCGGAAGAACGTCCTCCGCCGATTTCGCCCGAATCCCAAAGTTTTCCGCATCCTCTTCAGCCCGTACTTCTCCGCCCCAATGAGCCTCCAGGGAACCCGTCCCAGCCAAACTCGACCGCTTACTTGACCTCGATGGTCGCGATGCCTTCGAACTTCTTTTTGATGGCCTCGGCCTCTTCCTTGGTCGCGTTCTCCTTCAGCGGCTTGGGCGCGCCGTCCACCAGATCCTTGGCTTCCTTGAGGCCCAGCGAAGTGACCTCGCGTACCGCCTTGATGGTATTGATCTTGTTCGCGCCAAAGTCCTTGAGGATGACCTGAAACTCGGTCTTTTCCTCGGCTGCCGGAGCCGCCGCCGCGCCTGCCCCGCCGCCGGCCGCAACCGCTACCGGAGCCGCGGCAGCAGCCGAGACCCCGAGACGCTCCTCCAGCTTCTTGACCAGAGCCGCTGCTTCCAGCAGGCTCAGGCTCACGATCTGCTCTTCCAACTGCGCCAAATCCGCCATGTTTTTCTCCAATCGAACCGTTTGAACTCCTTGCGCGGCCGCATTGCCGAACCGGAAGTTTCCGATGCGCCCAGACCCGGCGCCCTTCCGATGTGGGGTACGGCCAAAAACTCTGAACAGCAAGCTATTAGCTTCTAGCTCCTGGCTCTTGGCCTTCTGCTCACCGAACTGGCTAGAAGCTAAAAGCTAACGGCTAAAAGCTCACCTTTACGCTGCTCCCGCAAACTTGCCCTTCTCCACGCCCTGGTTCAGCACCACGGCCAGGTCGCGACCCGTGGCGTTCAGAACCGTGACCAGCCGCTGCGCCGGCGCGTTGATAAGAAACAGCAACTTCGCATGGATCTCTTCCTTGCCCGGCATGGTGGCCAGGGCCTTGACCTCGTCCACCTTGAGCAGCTTGCCGTCGACGATCCCCAGCTTGAACTGGAACTCGGCGTTGTCGCCCACCCACTTGGCGAAGACCTTGGCCAGGGCCACGGGGTCGCCGGAGGTGAAGGCCACCGAATTGACGCCTTTCAAACCCTTGAGAGCCGCTTCCACCTTTGTGCCTTCGGCCGACTTGGCCGCCAGCTTGTTCTTCACCACCCGATACTTGCCGCCGGCCTCGCGGATGACCTTGCGCAGGGCAAAATCCTGCGCCACGGTGAGCTTGGTAAACGTGCCCACGATCGCCGTCGCCGAGCCCTGAAGCTCCCTGGCCAGCGCCTGGACCTTCTCGGCCTTTTTTGCTTTGGAAATTGCCATTGTCTTCGCTCCGCTTCCACAGGGGTCAGGGATCAGAGATCAGGGGTCAGTCTGAGTCCGCAGTTCGTAGTTTTCTCAGTTCAAAGTACTTGGCGCCGACCTTTGATCTCGATTGCCCCTTCGCGCGCTTACATCCGGCGCTTGCTTCTTGAGTTCACTTCCCTGAAACTTACTGGGCCAATTTCTAGGGTCAATATCGAAGATGGCTCCGATCGCTGGCCCAACTGACCCCTGACCCCCGATCCCTGACCCCTGCTGTTAGTGCTTCGCCGCCGCCTCGGCCGTCGCCGGATCGAGCGGCACTCCAGGGCCCATCGTCGAGCTCAGGGTCACGCTCTTGATGTACTTGCCCTTGGCCGCCGAGGGCTTGGCGCGCACGATCGAAACGATGACCGTAGTCGCATTCTCGACCAGCTTTTCCGGCGGGAAGCTGAGCTTGCCCACAGGCACGTGCACCAGGCTGGTCTTGTCGGCGCGGAACTCCACCTTGCCGGCCTTGATCTCCCTGATCGCCGCCGCCACGTCCTGGGTGACGGTGCCGGTCTTGGGATTGGGCATCAACCCCTTGGGGCCGAGCACCTTGCCCAGCCGGCCCACGACCTTCATCATGTCCGGCGTGGCGATCAGCGCGTCGAAGGCGGTCCAGTTTTCCTTCTGGATCTTCTCGACCATCTCCTCGCCGCCGACGAAATCGGCCCCGGCCGCGGTCGCGTCCTTCTGCTTGTCGCC
>JASHQQ010000403.1 GCA_030039035.1 Acidobacteriaceae bacterium
GGTACCCGAAATGCGGACGCCACAATGACGGAAGCTATCACAGCACCCATGGCGGTGCAAGGCGAACGGGTCCGCCTGCCAGCCCGCTCGCACCACGAAAACACCGTAAAATCGCTGCAGCGACTTGAGATGCCTCTCCGTATTGTACAGAGTAAGCAGAATGCGCGCTTGAAGCAGTTGCGGCGAGCTTTTGCGCAGCCAGGCCGCGAAGCCGGCGCGCTGGCCGGCATCGAGGGCCCGAATCTGCTCGCCGAAGCGCTGCGAGCGGGGCTGCGCATCCCTGCCGTGTTCGTGGTCGATGGCGCGGAGAAGCGGTTGGATGAATTCAGGCTAAGGGCGGAAGCCGAGATTCTGGTCACTCCCAGGGCACTTCTGAACTCTGCCCTCGCCACCGAAACACCCCAGCCGGTGGCGGCGCTTGTTGAGCCGCCGGATTGGACCTGGACGCACTTGCTCGAGGGCGCAAGATCGGTCTCTCCGCTCATCGTCGTGCTCTGCGGCCTTCAGGACCCCGGCAATCTGGGCACGATTGTCCGTTCCGCCGAAGCTTTTGGCGCGACTGGAATCGTCAGCCTGCCGGGCACGGTCAGCGCGTGGAATCCCAAAGCGGTTCGCGCCTCGGCGGGCAGCGTATTTCGCGTGCCGCTGCTGGCAGTAAGCGAGGACGATTGCCTGACGGGACTCCGCGAGGCCGGCGTGCGGGTTTTGACGACGACCGCGGCGGCTACAGCCCAGTTTGCAGGCGCCGCGGATTTACAGCACGCAGTCGCACTGTTGATCGGCAACGAGGGCAATGGGGTTCCGGCAGACCTGGCCGCCAGGGCGGACACGGCCATTACCATTCCCTGCCCCGGCCCGGTCGAAAGTCTCAATGCCGCTGTCGCCGCCAGCGTCCTGCTGTATGAAGCGTCGCGCCAGAGGTTGTTTGCAAGGAGCGAGGAGCGCCGCAGAGGAGCGCAGCGATGAGCCTCTTCGACGGCCAGCCCGATCTGCCGCTGTCCTCATCGGCAACGCATGGAGCCAGGGATCCCCTGTCCCCAGCCTCGCGGGCTGGCGGCGCACCGTTGGCCGAGCGTATGCGGCCGCGCACGCTCGCAGAACTGAGCGGGCAGGAGCATCTGGTCGGCCCGGGCAAGCCGCTGCGCGTGCAGATCGAGCGCGACGACCCGCAGTCGATGATCTTCTGGGGCCCTCCCGGCGTGGGCAAAACCACACTGGCCAAAATCATCGCCGAGACCACGCAGGCCAGCTTCATCGAGTTCTCCGCGGTCATGAGCGGCATCAAGGAAATCAAGCAGGTGATGGCCGACGCCGCGCGCGCCGCCGAGATGCACTCGCGCACCATTCTTTTCGTCGACGAGATTCACCGCTTCAACAAGGCGCAGCAGGACGCATTCCTGCCTTATGTGGAACGCGGCACCATCCGGCTGATCGGCGCAACCACAGAGAATCCGTCTTTCGAAGTCATCTCGGCGCTGCTCTCGCGCTGCCGCGTCTACGTGCTGCACCCGCTGAGCGAACCGCAGATCGCCGATCTGCTGCGCCGCGCCCTCAAGGACAGCGAGCGCGGGCTCGGCGCCAAGGAACTGACCGCCGACGATGAAGCCCTCGATCTCATCGCCGCATATTCCTCCGGCGACTGCCGCAACGCCTACAACACGCTGGAGGTTGCCGCGCAGCTTGCCGCCGAAGGCGCAAGACAGATTGACAAGACTATCGCCACAGAGGCCATCCAGCAGCGCGTGTTGATGTACGACAAGTCCGGCGAGGAGCACTACAACCTCATCTCGGCGCTGCACAAGAGTGTGCGCAACAGCGACCCCGACGCCGCGCTCTACTGGCTGGCGCGCATGTTCGCCGGCGGCGAGGATCCGCTCTACCTCGCCCGCCGCATCGTGCGCATGGCCGTCGAGGACATCGGGTTGGCCGCGCCCGAAGCGCTCAACCTCTGCCTTTCGGCGAAGCAGGCGATGGAGTTCCTCGGCTCGCCGGAAGGCGACCTGGCGCTGGCCGAAGCGGTTGTCTATCTCTCGCTCGCGCCCAAATCGAACGCGGTCTACACCGCTTATGGCGCCGTGCAGCAGGAGGTTGAGCAGACGCGCCAGGAGCCTGTACCGCTGCACCTGCGCAACGCGCCCACGCGCCTGATGAAAGAACTGGGCTACGCCGAGGGCTACAAGTACGCGCACGACGAAGAGGGTCGCGTCGCCGACATGGACTGCCTGCCCGACTCGCTGCGCGGCCGCAGCTACTATCAGCCTACGCAGGAGGGCCGCGAAAAGCAGTTGGCGCAGAGGATGGAGGAGATACGGAGGATACGGGCAGAGAAACAAACTTGATTCCCCAAGGATGCTTCCTCCCGGGTTTATCAGATGTGCACAGTTTCATATCCTTGACATGACAACGGTGCCGGAATGAGAACTGAAATCCGATCTTCAAACCTAAAGGTCGCCGCCCCGCTGGCCCTCACTGCGTCGCTTCTGTTTGCCCAGGCAGGCGCGAATTCGCGGCCGAATGCGGCGGCCCGGTCCTTGCCCGACTTCAACGAACGCGTCATCCCCGTGGGCCACGGGCCCGGATCGATCGCCATCGCCGACGTGAATCACGACGGCAAGCTCGACATCATCGTAGCGAACGAAGTCGACGGAACGCTGGACGTGCTGCTCGGCGATGGCAGAGGACATTTCACGCCAGCGTCAGCATCGCCGGTCGCCTGCGGAAAAAATCCGAATGACATTGCGGTTGGCGATTTCAATGGCGACGGCAATCCCGATATTATCGTCGCCAATACGGAAACGCCCTACCTCACGATCCTGCTTGGCGACGGGAAGGGCGGATTTACGCCTTCGCCTCATTCCCCGTTCGATACTCGCTCCTACCCTCACGTTCACGGAGTTGCCGTTGCCGACTTCAACGGCGATGGCAAACCCGATGCCGTCACCGATAGCTGGGGACACAACCAGATTCTGATGTTTCCGGGCGACGGCCACGGAAATCTCACGTTGCCGGGGCAGGCCTTCAACACCGGCAAGCGGCCCTATGAGCGCCTGCGCTCGGCCGATTTCAACAAGGACGGCAAGCCCGACGTGGTCACCACCGATCTCGACCAGAATGCGGTTTCGATCCTGCTCGGCGATGGCAAGGGCGGCTTGCGCGACGCTACCGGCTCGCCCTTCCCGGCGGGCAGAGCGCCGTGGGCCGTTGCCATCGACGACTTGAACCACGACGGCAATCCCGACCTCGTCGTGATTCCCTACGCGCCCGACGTTTCCGATCCCAAAGACGTCGGGGTCACTGTACTGCTGGGCGACGGCAAAGGCGGATTCACGAGGATGCCGGGCTCGCCGTTTTCCCTGGCCGGATGCGAAGGTCCCGACCGCGTGGCGACGGGCGACATCAATGGCGATGGATTGCGCGACATTGTGGTGACGTGCGCGCAGAACAACAGAATGATGATCTATCTGGGCTCGCGTGATGGCGGCTTCATCACGGCCACTCGCAGCGTGCAGACCGGATGGGCGGGTGTTGCGGTTGCAGACCTCGAAGGACGCGGCAAAGACGACATCGTCGTCTCGAACGGCCTTTTGGACTCGCAGCCCCGCACCATCAACGGGACGATCACGATTCTTTCGGGCAAGTGAGTCGGGGATGTGTACGAGCCCACTACCACCGCAAGAGCCGGCACTCCTACCGCTGCTATTCTGGACTGAGGATCTGTTTCAATAACGAGGCCGCGGGTGAAGCTGACGTTCCTTTGGCAATGGAAGTATTTCATCGAGCGAGATTGGATAGCCAGCCTCTTCGCGCCATTCGCCGGCGAGCAGGTCTACGATGGCGAGCATCGCATCGTCCTCGACAACAGCCTGGTTATCGACGGCCATCTGCACTGCAAGCCTGCCGGATATTTCAGCCAGTTTCGCGGCAAGAACGCTTGGCTTTTGCACCTCTGCGATGACACGTACGAGGGCGGCTACAGCCGCTATGAAAACTTTCGCGGTGTCTTCCGCAATGACTGGAGTGGAATCTTCAATCCGCGGCGGGTGCTGCAGTTGCCACTTGGCTTTACCGCCGGCTTCCAAGGCGGCGCAGGCGAGCCCGGCACTGCACGACGGCCTTATCTGTGGAGTTTCCTGGGCGGCGCAACCACCAGTTCGCGTCCCGATATGATCAAGGCGCTGCTGCCCCTGAAGCCTCATTTTCTGCACATCACCGATCGCGGCAATGTGCAGCGCTACAGCAAGCAGGAGTACGAGCAGATTCTGCGCGACTCGATCTTTGTTCCCTCCGGCATGGGCATCGTGAATATCGAGTGCTTCCGCACCTGGGAGGCGCTGGAATGCGGCGCCATTCCGATCGTCGAGAAGCGATGGGGGTTCGATTACTACACAAGCCTGCTGGGAAACCATCCCCTGCCCGCCTTCACCGATTGGGGCAAAGCAGCGCGCTTCATCTCAGGCATCCGCAACGACCACGAGGCGCTGGATCGCCTGCAGAGGCGATGCCAGGAATGGTGGCAGGGCTACAAGCAGAGCCTTCGGGAACGCATCGAGGAGATGTTTATCTCTCCGGCGGGAGCGGAGGCCGGTGCATATGTCAGTTGGCGCCGTTCCATCCCCGGCGCGCAGGTCGCAGAGCTGATGCGCCATCACACCTTCCCTGCATTGCTTCGCCGCGCCAAGCGGCAAACCCTGCGTCTCATCCACGAAGGCAAGCTGCGCAAGACGACCGGGGCCTGAATTCCGGCCGGCCCGCGCGACAACTTCTCAAATCCGCGTTCAGTCCGGATACTTCACGGAACATCCGTAGGGCCGCGTGTACGACGGATTGACGGGCTTGCCGGCCATGGCTGCGGTCAGCGCGTCGGTTACATAGTTGTCCGCGCCCTTGATGTCGTCGACGTCGGGCGTCGGACGGTTGTCGATGGCGCCGTCGTAGATCACGTTGCCGGCCGGATCGATGACAATCATCTGCGGAGTGGTCCTGGCGTCGAACAAGCGGCCGATCTTGCCCTCGGGATCCATCAGCACGGCGGTGGGGTCGGCGTGCATCTTCGCCAGATACTCATTCTCTTCGCTCGACGTCACGTATCCCTGCTGGCCGGGAGCCGACGAGATCACCGTGAACCAGGCCACGCCTTTCGCGGTCCATTCCTTCTGCAGCGCCTGCATATTGCCGGAGACGTAATGCTTGCGCGTGTAAGGACAGCCCTGGTTGTGCCACTCCAGCACCACGTACTTGCCGTGATATTCGGAAAGCGAATGGTTCTGCCCACGCGAATCGGTGCCGGTGAAGTTCGGCGCCGGCGAGCCCACGCGCACCTGTGCGGCAGCGGGCAGCGCCAGCAATGCGGCCGCGAAGACCGCACATCCTGCGAGACGGAAGATGGTTGCCATGGGATTCGCCCTCCTTGAGGAAGATGGAAAAGATCGACCGGAGAACCGGGATGCGCCTACTTCAGGTTGGACGCGGCCGCGCTTGTCTGGGCCGCAGCGCGAGGCAGCTTTTCCAGCGCCTCCGTCACAATTCCCGGAGTGAGCACCTGCGGCAAAAGCTCGGGATCGTTCTGGCCGGGAGCATACAGCGCATATACCGGAACGCCGCTGCGGCCCAGAGCGGCGAGCGCCTGCGTAATCGCCGGATCTTCACGCGTCCAGTCGGCCTTCAGCAGGGCCACGTTGGCAGCCTCAAACGCCTGCTGCACCGATGGCGCATTCAGCGCCACGCGCTCGTTGACCTGGCAGCTCAGGCACCAGCTTGCGGTGAAGTCGACGAAGACCGGACGGCCCTGCGCCTGGTAACGGGCAACCGCATCGGCGGACCAGGGTTCCCATGCGTTGGCAGCCGGCGCGTTCATGCCGAGGACTTGGCCAGGAGCCGTATGAAACCCAGGTTCCACTCGCTCAGACAGGATCGCAGAGGACGCATCAAGCCCAATGACGGAAACCAGCAACAGGCCCGCGACGCTCGTCGCCCATCGCTTCGCCGGCCAGCGGCCCAGGAACCATCCGGCGATGGCCAGAAGCAGAAAACCGACCAGCAATGCAGCGAGGATCGCGGCGCCATAGGCATTCGCCAGCACCCACGCCAGCCAGATCACGGTGGCGAAGATCGGCACCGAGACTGCCTGGCGGAGAACCTCCATCCACGCGCCGGGCTTGGGCAGCATTCGTGTCCACGCGGGCTGCAGCGTGAGCGCAACGTAAGGCGCAGCCAGGCCCAGGGCGAGCGCGGTGAAGACGGCAAAGGTAATCGCGGTCGGCTGCGCGAAGGCGTAGCCGATCGCCGCGGCCATAAATGGCGCGGTGCACGGCGTGGCGACGACCACCGCCAGCACGCCGGTAAAGAAGCTGCCCGTATAGCCCTGCTTGGCGGCGAGCGAGCCGCCGGCGCTCGTCAACGAAAGTCCAATCTCGAACTGCCCGGCGAGAGAAAGTCCGAGGAAGAAGAGCAGACCGGCCATCAAGGCGAGAAAGACCGGCGACTGGAATTGGAATCCCCAGCCCAGAACGGCGCCGGCAGCGCGCAATGCCAGCAGCGCGGCCACCAGCACCCAGAAAGAGACGAGAATCCCCGCCGCGTAAACAAAGCCGTGATTGCGCAGCTTGTTTCGTTCCTCGC
>JASHQQ010000066.1 GCA_030039035.1 Acidobacteriaceae bacterium
TCGATGCTCGTCCATGCGCGCCCCGGGACGGCGCTGAGCACCCGCGAGCGTTGCAGCAGCGTGAGAATCGGCGACGTAATCCGGTCGGCGGCTTCCACCTGCTCGAACTTGAACTTGTCGCTCCAGGCGATCAGCGGCCGCCAGACGAGCTGATCGGTCGCCACCACGATCAGGATCATGACGGCAAAGCCGGCAAACAGCGCGCCGAGGTTGCCCTCGATGGTGGCCGTTTGCAAATAGCTTCCCAGTCCCGGCAACTGAAAGTTGCGGTCGCCCATGGTGAACATTTCGCAGGCGATCAGCGCGAACCAGCCGCCGGCGACCGAAACGATCGAGTTCCACACCAGCCCGATGGCCGCGTAGGGCATCTCGAGCTGCCAGAACCTCTGCCAACCGGAGAATCGATAGACGCGCGAGGCCTCCGTCATCTCGCGCGGGATGGATTTGATCGATGAATAGAAGCTGAAGGCAAGGTTCCACACCTGGCCGGTGAAGATGAGCAGAATCACTCCCATCTCGATGCCCAGTTGATGGCCGGGAATCAGCGCCACCATGGCCAGCACCACGGGCGGAAGAAAGCTGAGCACCGGGATCGACTGCAGGATGTCGAGCAGCGCGATCATCCAGGCCTCGATGCGCGGATTGTAAGCCGCGGTATAGCCGTAGGTGACCGCGAAGGTCAGGCTTAGCAAATAGGCGACGAAGATGCGGAAGAGGGAGTTGAAAGCGTAAACCGGCAGAGCCCATATCGAGGTCGAGATGGGCACCACGGGCACCGGCTTTCCCATCCAGTATTCGCCGGTGTGAACGAAGGCGGCGAAGAGCGCCAGCGCGCAGCAGGCCAGTCCGAGATCGATGACGAACGGCCAGGTGCGCACGGCGACCAGCGACCGCGCGAGAGTGTGCTGGAGCTTCACCTGGTTTCCTCGCCGGCGGCTGCTTCTTCTTCCAGCGCATCGGGCAGCACAAATCGCCGGCGTCCGGCATCGTAGTCGAAGAGCTCGGCATAGCGGCCCCAGGCGATCGCGGTTTCCATCTGGCGCTGCGTCTCTTCTTCGCTGAACTGCTCGTCGAGCATATCGAGGAAGAAATCTTCCGGCACGGTGTGGTCGCTCTTTGTCTCCACGGCGCGGCGAATCTGGCGCAGCAGGAGGATGTTGCCAACCGCCGCGTCGCGGAAAAGCTCCTTCTGGCGAAGAATCTCGGAGTTGGCGAATTCGGCGCCGCTTTCGGTGATCACGGCGTCGCCTTCTTCGATCTTCAGGAAACCGAGAAGCTGCGCGGCGTCCACGATGGGCAACAAATCGTCGATCTCGAAGGCGAGATCGTCGGCCAGACGGTAGATGTCGTCGCGCCCGCCCTTGTCGAGCAGCAACTCGAGCAGGCCGGCGATGCCGCCGGGCCGCGCATGGGGAAGCATCTGGTAGTGCATCTGGCGCTGGTCGCGCACGCGCGGACCTGCAAGCTGGTCCGGGGCCTGGGCGGGAACATCGGGCCGGGTGAGCACCTTGTAGATGTAGTCGACCAGTTGCGTGAAAGGTTCGGATTTGCGGTCGCGGGGCTGCGCGAGTTGCACGCGGAAGTCAGTGCGGATGTGGCCCGGGTTGCGGCCCAGCACGATGATGCGGTCGGCCAGCAGCACGGCTTCCTCGATATTGTGCGTCACCAGGAAGACAGCCAGCGTGGGCATGGTCTTGTTGGCCCACAACTCCAGCAGCTCGCTGCGCAGGTTCTCGGCGGTGAGCACGTCGAGCGCGGAAAAAGGCTCGTCCATGAAAAGGACCTCGGGTTCCACCACCAGTGCGCGCGCAAAGCCGACCCGCTGGCGCATGCCGCCGGAGAGCTCTTTGGGGTAGGCGGCTTCAAATCCGTCGAGACCCACCGTGTCCAGCATGCGCAGGCTGCGCTGGCGGCGCTCGTCGGGCGGAACGCCGCGCGCCTGCAGCGGCGCCTCGACATTCTGGAGCACCGTCAGCCATGGGAACAACGCAAAACTCTGAAAGACGATGGAGACGTTGATCTCGGTATCTCCGATCGGCTTGCCATGCCAGTAGACCTGCCCGGCCGAGGGGCGCGAAAGGCCGGTCAGCATGCGTAGCATGGTCGACTTGCCCGAGCCGGAAGGCCCGAGCAGCGCCAGGATCTCGCCGGGCACGATTTCGAGATCGGTGGCCGCGATCACCTGAATCCGGTTCTGGCTCGGCTGGGCATAATACTTCTCGATCTTCTCGGCGCGGATGATCGCTTCTACGGCCGGCTTGTGGACGACGTTCTCCGTGGCGGCTTCTGGCATGCGCGGTTCTCCGCTGCCGGGCGGCTCGGATCGCCCGGTCTTTCGAGTGTAATCTGCGTTAATTGCGTTCCAATGAATCGGGTCTGGCGGTGGGACCAGGCCGGCGGAGAAGATGCGGGGGACCAACGTTCCGCGGACAATCGCGCCTCTTCCGGCCGGCAAATACCCTGCGACAATTTGCTCCTACAGAGCGTATCATCTGGACAAGCCTCTTGCCAGGGAGCAAGAGCGATCCCTGACCCGCGGACGGGTTTCCGCAAGCCCTCGTCTCCGCGGGGTCGATTTGTTGCCGCAATCGCATTCCAAAGGAGCATATGCCAGACAACCATTCGAAACCCAAGGTTCTTGTCGTCGACGACGAGCGCGTGATCGCCGACACCCTGGCCATGATCCTGAATCAGAGCGGATTCGATGCCCGGGCGGTGTATTCAGGCGAAAAGGCGCTCGAGTTCGCTCCCTCCTTCGAGCCGGACATGCTCATCTCCGACGTGATCATGGCCGATCTCAACGGAATCGATGCGGCGATCCGGATCCGCTCGCTTCTGCCCGGCATCAAGATCCTGCTCTTTTCAGGGCAGGCCGCAACCGCCGATCTTTTGGAGAAAGCCCGCGCCCGGGGCCACGAATTCGAAATCCTCGCCAAGCCCGTCCATCCCCAGGATCTGCTAAGCAAGCTGCGGGGCTGAGTAGCCTCCGGGCTGGCGGTTACAGACGGGTTGCGGCGGCGAGTTTCTAGAACCGCATTTCCCGTCGTCCCTCCATCGCGCGAGACATGCTGACCTCATCGGCGTATTCGATATCGCTGCCGGCCGGCACGCCGGTGGCGATGCGCGTAATGCGGACGTTGAAGCCGCGCAATGCCCCGGCCAGCCAGTGCGCCGTGGCCTCGCCTTCGAGAGTCGGGCTGGTGGCAAGGATCACTTCATCCAATTCGCCGCGTTCCACGCGCGCGAGCAGAGTGCCGGTGCGCAACTGTTCGGGGCCTACGCCGTGCAGCGGCGAAAGAGTTCCGTGCAGGACATGGTAGACGCCCTGATAGCCCTGCGTCCGCTCCACGGCCGCAATGCTGGTCGGCTCCTCGACGACGCAGACGAGCCTCTGGTTGCGCGTGGGGCTCGCGCAATAGGCGCAGGGATCGACATCGGTGATGTTGTTGCAGATCGAGCAAAGACGAAGGCTGATCTTGAGCCCGCGCACCGCCTCGGCCAGCGCCGCCGCGTCCTCGTCGCTCGCTCGCAGGATGTGAAAAGCAAAACGCTGCGCGGTCTTGGCGCCCACGCCGGGCAGTTTCTTCAGTTCTTCAATGAGCCGCGCCATGGGCTCGGCGTACCGTGACACTCAAATGCCTCCGTCGAGTTCCAGACCCGTGTGGTTTCGGAATCTGTATTCCTCCCGACCTTGCGGCAAAAACAAAAGCGCCGCATGGAGGGGGCACCCAGGTCTTACCAGAGATAAACGGTCATCGCACTAACCGATTCCCGGCAGCTTCAACCCGCCCAGCACGCCCTGCACGCTCGACTGGATCGCCTCTTCCGCCTTGCGGCCGGCCTCATTGACGGCCGCCACCACCAGGTCTTCGAGCATCTCCACGTCGGGATGTTCGCCGCCCAGCGACGCCACCGCCGACGGGTCGATGCGGAGTTTGAGGAGCTGCTTTTTGCCGTTCATGGTCGCCGTGACCGCGCCGCCGCCGCTCGACGCTTCGACAACCGTCTGGCTCAACTTGCGCTGGACCTCCTCCTGCATCTGGTTGGCCTGGGAGAGCATCTCCTGCAACTTGAGCGGGTTGATCATGGCTCTGACTCCTCTTCGATCCAATCGATAGATACCGTTCCACCGTATCCTGGCAGGCTCATTTTTCACGAAGATCGACCACGCTGCGGACCTCTGCGCGGAGAATCTCCCTGGCGCGCTGGACCATGGGATTGGCGAGCGCAGCCTCCTGAACGCTGCCCCTGGCCGCTGGCGTTGCCTGCTGCGCCCCGGAGGCTTCGACCTGCCCGGGCACGATGAGGAAGCGCGAAGGCGCGGACTGGCTGGCCAGCGCCTCGCGGATGATCTTTTCGGCCGCGGCGTTGATCGTCAGGCTCAGCATCTTCTTGCCGATGGCCGCCACTTCAATGCGGATCATGGCGCCATCGACCGCCCAGACTCCGGCTCCGAGCAACTGCGACGCGGAAGCGTGACCTGCCTGGTGCAGCGCCGCGCAGACGGCCTGGCGCAGCGATTCCACGGCCGTCCGGTCCGGCGGAACGGGACCGGATCCGGGCGCTGCCTCATCGGGAGCGGGATCGGTCGATCCGTTTTGCTGAACACGGCTTGTCCCGGAGAGAAACGCTTCGGTCGCGTCGGATGACTCTGCGTGGGTGACAACCGCCGCGACGGCGCCGGGGTGAATCCGTGCCGGAGGCGGAGGTGTATCGCCGGCTGCCGTCGGAGGCGCAATCCAGCCGGAATCCGTAGCCGCAAAGGGCGCATGCGCGGGCGTGGCGGGGGACGCAGACCTGCGCGAAGACCCGCCTGCGATGACCGCGCCGCCTGCCGGCGCTCCGGTGCGCGCACTCCCACCCTGGGCGACGCCGCTCAACAACTCCTCGATCGGTAGCAGGCGTTGCGCGTGAATCAGCTTGAGCATCGCCAGCTCGAGATGGAAGCGCTGTTCCTGGCGGTAATTCAGATCGTCGAAGGCGCGCAGGACGATCTGCAGGTTGCGCGTCAGCTCCTCCTCGGTAAAAAGCAGCGCGGTGCGCGCGGCGCGGGCGCGCTCGTCGGCCGAAATCTCAAGCAACCCGGTCTGTTCGCCGCCGAGCCTGGCCATCAGCGCATTGCGCAGGTAGCGAACCATCTGCCGCGCCAGCGACTGCGGGCTGTGGCCGGCGTTCACCAGAACATTCAATTGCTCCATCAGCCCGGCGCTCCGCCCCGCAGCGACCGATTCGAGCAGCTCTTCGAAGATCGCATTCGGGACCGTGCCCATCAGCTCGCGAATCTGTGCGGCGGCGAGAGCAGGCCGCCCGTTTTCGCAGGGCGCCGAGGCGATGGCCTGGTCCATGATGGATAACGCATCACGCATGGAGCCGTCTCCGGCTTCGGCCAGCAGTGCCAGAGCGGCTTCCTCGGCCTGCACCTGCTCCTGTTCCGCGATGGCCTTCAACTGCGCCAGAATGTCGTCGAATCGGACGGCGTGAAAGCTGAAGTGCTGGCAGCGCGAGCGGATGGTCTGCGGAATGTCCTCGGGCTGCGTGGTCGCAAACATAAACACAGCCCACTCTGGAGGCTCCTCAAGCGTCTTTAGGAGCGAATTCCAGGCCGCCTCCGTAATTTGATGAGCTTCGTCGAGGATCACTATTCGATACCGGCTCTTCATCGGGCGGCTTAGGATCTTCGAGGTTAGTAGCCTGGCGTCGTCGATGCCACGGTTCGTAGCGGC
>JASHQQ010000067.1 GCA_030039035.1 Acidobacteriaceae bacterium
ATTGGACAAATACGACGACCAGATCGATATCTTTCTGGGCGCAGGCAACGGCACGTTCAATGAAATCGTGACCACTCCCAACGTAAGCCAGGACTTTGGCAGTCCGCTTCGGATTGTTGCAGGAGATTTCAATGCGAACGGCGTCCCGGATCTGGCGATGCTGACCAACAACAGCACTACGGCTTCGATCCTGCTGACGGTACCCACCCGGACGGCAACCGCGACCGCGACCGGCATTGCGCCGGTGGGCGCCGGGACGCACAATGTGGAAGCCAGCTACGCGGGAGACAGCAACTACAGTCCGAGCGTTTCCTCCACGGTTGCGCTGGCCGCGGCACTCGAACCGGTGGTCTTCTCACTTGCCTCCGGGACGTATACGACGGTGCAGACAGTCACGCTGAGCGAAGCCATCCCTGGCGCGACCATCTACTACGCGGCGGGCGGCCCAGTCTCGACGAACGGATTTGTCCCATACGCCGGCCCCATTGCCTTGCCCTACGGAGGCAGCGAATCCATCGAGGCCTATGCCGCCGAAACCGGCTACTTACAGAGCACTTATACTTCCGCCTCCTATACGCTGAACTTTCCCCAGGCCCCCGCGCCCGTCATTTCGCCTCCCGCCGGTTCCTACCCAGGCGCACAGAACACCTCCATCTCCGACTCGCTGGCCGGGGCAGTCATCTTCTACACAACCAACGGAACCTTTCCCAATATCGGCGGAAACCTGTACTCGAGCCAGATCGCTGTTGCATCGTCTGAGACCGTGGTGGCGACGGCAATCGCCTCGGGATACTCGTTGAGCCAGCCTGCGGCTGCGCAATACTTCATCGACTCTGCGGCAGGTTCCTTCGTCTATTCGGCTGCCGGTGACGGGTCGCCCGGTTACGCGGGCGACGGCGGCCCTGCGACCGTTGCCGCGATGAATGAAGCCTTCGCTGCCGCGAAAGACAAGGCAGGCAACCTCTACATCGCAGATGTAAACAACAATGTCGTGCGCGAAGTGGCGGCGGGCACCGGTATCATCACCACCCTTGCCGGCAACGGAACTCCGGGCTATAGCGGCGACGGCGGGCCGGCGACAAAGGCGCAGCTTTCCAACCCTGTCGGCCTTGCCCTCGACAGCGCCGGCAACCTCTACATTGCCGATTATGCGAACAATGTCATTCGCGAGGTTGCGGCATCGACCGGGACGATCTCGACCTACGTTTCCGGCCTCGGAAGTCCCCAGGGAATTACGGTCGATGGAACCGGCAATCTCTATGTCGCCGAACCATCGCGGAACGAGGTCTTGAAAGTGGCTGTGGCGACCAGATCGATCTCGACGTATGCCGGGACGGGCCAATATGGTTACTCCGGAGATGGCGGACTGGCTACGAGCGCCACTCTTGACTTTCCGACCGCGCTGGCGACCGACAGCGTGAATAACCTCTATATCGCCGATTCAGGCAACAATGTCATTCGCGAGGTGAACGCCGCCAGTCAAACGATATCGACGGTTGCGGGCGATGGTTATGGGGCCGGCCAATTTCGGGGAGGGTATACCGGAGACGGCGGTCCGGCGACGAAAGCCGAACTCTACGACCCGTATGGCGTAGCCGTTGACCGGCTCGGCAACATCTACATTGCCGATATGTACAACTCTGTTATCCGGGAAGTAACCGCAAGCAGCGGAATCATATCGACTGTCGCCGGCAACGGAGTGATTTGCGCCGATTTCTCCGGAGACGGCGGCCCGGCCACGTCCGTGGGGCTTTGCCTTCCCAACAGCGTTTCGGTCGATCCAGCCGGCAATTTCTATATCGGCGATCCGGTGACAAACCGGATCCGTGTGGTAACGGCGCCGGCGCTTCCCCCCACGGTAGCCGCGGCTGCACCCGAGTTCAGCGTCTCGGCGGGCGCCTATGGCAGCCCCCAATCGGTGAGCCTTACGGATTCAACTCCAGGCGCAGCCATCTACGTCACGTTCGATGGTTCCACTCCGACAACCCTGTCGTATGACTACAAGGGACCGATCGATGTCTCGGGCAATGTGACGGTCAGCGCCGTCGCCGTCGCGCCAGGCTACCTGCCCAGCGCGCCCGTGAGTGCGGCATATACGATTACCTCGCCGCCAACGGCCACAATCGCGACTATTGCCGGAAGCGGTACGTATGGCTTTACCCAGTCGGGCGGCTCGGCGCTGAGCGTCGACGTTGGCGACCTGGCAGGCATCGCTCGTGACAGCGCCGGCGACGTTTACTTTGCCGATCCCGCGAACAACGTCGTCTGGATGCTTTCGGCGCAGTCCGGAGACCTCTCCGTCGTTGCCGGCAACGGATCGTATGGTTACAGCGGCGACAATGGTCCGGCAACCAGCGCGGAACTGTATGGTCCGCAGGGCATCGCGGTCGATAGCGCAGGCAATCTGTACATCGCCGATTCGTATAACAACGTCGTTCGCCAGGTTGCGGCGGCAACGGGGTACATTTCGACCTACGCCGGCTCCCGGAACTCTTCCAATCCGGCGAACAACGGCGATGGAGGACCCGCCACAGATGCGAGACTGATCTCTCCGCAGGGTCTCGCCGTCGACAGCGCCGGAAACCTGTACATTGCCGACAGCGGCGACGAATCAATCCGTCTGGTGACGGCGAGCACCGGCATCATCACCACCGTTGCCGGGACGGGAACCTATGGATCCAGCGGAGACGGTGGACCGGCGACGAAGGCCGATCTGGCGGTACCCATAGCCCTGGCCATCGACAGCAACGCCAATCTCTACATTGGCACGGAACGGGACGGCCGCGTTCGCGAAGTCGCGTCTGGAAGCGGCATCATCACCACCATTGCCGGAAACGGCGACCCGGAAGGCTCGAGCGGCGACGGAGGTCCGGCAACAAGCGCGGAAGTGAATCCCCTGGGTCTCGCGGTTGACTCGGCAGGTAACGTGTACATTTCGAACCCTCCCGGCGCAGTCCGGCAGATGGCCGTAGGCACCGGCGTGATCACAACGGTTGCCGGAAACGGCTACGTCGGCTATGGCGGCGACGGTGGCTCGGCAACCCTCGCCGAACTCGCTTATCCGCAGGGCATCGCCTGCGATCCCGCCGGCAACCTCTACATTGCCGACTCCGACAACTACCGCGTCCGGCAAGTCAACTTCTCCGGTCCCGCGGTGACGCCAGTGTTCGGACTTGCGGCCGGGACTTATGCCGGCACACAAAATGTAACCATCTACGATGGCACGCCCGGCGCGACCGTTTATTACACCACCGACGGAACCACGCCCGGGTCAACCTCCATTGTCTACAGCGCCCCGGTTGCAGTTACCCAGTCGGAGACGTTGCAGGCAATCGCGATCCTGAATGGGAGACCGCAAAGCGGAGTGGCGACGGCCGCGTACACCATCACGGCAGCGACTCCGGTCATCTCGCTGCCGCCCGGCTCCTACGTAGGCGCGCAATTGGCTACCATCACCGACACAACGGCGGGTGCGGTCATCTATTACACGACCGACGGTGTCACCGTGCCCTCGACAAGCTCGACGATGTACACGGGACCGGTCGCGGTCACGGCTTCGGAAACGATCATGGCGATTGCTGTCGCTTCCGGATTCCCCAACAGCCCCGTCGCGACGGCTGCCTACACCATCCGGTATCAACCGGCGTTGAACTGGACAACGCCTGCAGAGATTACCTATGGGACGGAACTCGGCCCAAGGCAGCTTGATGCATCCAGCCTCGTCTCCGGCACGTTTGTCTATTCGCCCGCGGCCGGCTCCAGGCTGTCGGCCGGCACGCATACTCTCACCGTCACATTCACACCCTCCAACCCCGGCGCCTACACAAGCGCGATGAAATCCGTAGAGATCGAGGTCCAGAAGGCAACGCTGACCGTCACGGCCAAGGATCTCGACAAAGTCTACGGGGCGCCTGTCCCTGGCCTTGAATATGCGATCACCGGATTCGTCTATGGTCAGACCGAAGAGCAAGCGGTCAGCGGCAAACCCGATCTGGCCACGAAGGCAACGAAGAAATCCGGCGTGGGAAGTTATCCCATCACGGTCTCGGCCGGTGAGCTCGAAGCGAAGGACTACGGATTCAGGTTCATCGATGCAGAGCTGACCGTGACCAAAGCCCCGCTTACCTTTGCCGCTGACAATGCTTCGGTGGAGTACGACAAGCCGCTGCCCAAGCTCACCTGGTCCGTCGAAGGATTCGAGAACGGAGATACTGCGAAAGTGCTCGGTGGCAGCCCGGTGGAGACAACGACTGCCAAACAAGGCTCGCCGCCCGGCACATATCCCATCGTGATCAGGCAAGGCACCCTGAAGGCGGAAAACTACAGCTTCAGGTTCAAGGATGGGGAATTGACGATCACCAGGCCATAACCGCCAGGCAGCGCGCCCGTCGATCTCCAGGATGAAGTCGTGTGCCGCGGGCCGAAACCCGTCCGCGCCGCAGGCCGGGTCGCTCATTGCCCTTGAAACGCATCCAGTCCCGCGAAGACTCCCGGCAGACCAGCCAACATCCGGATCGCCTCCATCCGCGCTTCGGCCGGGTACGGCCTCCTGAGTAACACAGAATTAACATTTGTTACTCGTCGATTGGGCGCACATCCTGCTTTACCACGGTGCGCTTCCGGTACTAGCATCCTGAAACGAGGTCATGCCGATGTCGGCAACTTTGCATCCCCCGGTTTCAGACACGTTCTCCGGGCACACCGCTGCCGATCAGCCGGAACGTGTTTCCATCGTCCTCAATGGGAAGCCCGCGGCCTGCTCGCCCGGCGAACACCTTATCGACGTCATCAACCGCTCCGGCGCCGGGCTTTCGCAGGTTTGCTATCATCCCCGGCTCGGTCCCATCAAGACTTGCGACACCTGCATGGTGGAGGTCGACGGCGCGCTGGTGCGCGCCTGCGGTGTCAAGGCCGCTGCCGGCATGCGCGTGGAGACCGCCTCGCCATGCGCTGCCGCAGCGCAACGCGAAGCCTTCGATCGCATCCTCGCCAACCATATGCTCTACTGCACGGTCTGCGACAACAATAACGGCAACTGCACCGTGCACAATACCACGCGGCTGCTGGGCGTCGAAAGCCAGGAGATTCCGTTCCGCGAGAAGCCCTATCCCGTCGATGCGACCAATCCGTTTTATCGCTACGATCCCGGACAGTGCATCCTGTGCGGCCGCTGTGTGGAAGCCTGCCAGAACCTGCAGGTGAACGAAACGCTCAGCATCGACTGGGAATCCGAGCATCCTCGCGTTCTGTGGGACGGCGGCGCGGCGATCGACGAGTCGAGCTGCGTCTCCTGCGGGCATTGCGTGACGGTATGCCCCTGCAACGCGCTGATGGAGAAATCCATGCTTGGCGAGGCCGGTTACTTCACCGCCCTTCCCGAACGCACCATAAACGGCATGATCGACGTGGTGAAGGGCATCGAGCCCGTGGCTGGCTATGGCGCGGTGATGAAGATGTCGGAGATTGAAGCCGCCATGCGCGAGTCGCGCATCCGGCGCACCAAGACGGTTTGCACGTATTGCGGCGTGGGCTGCTCGTTCGACATCTGGACCCGCGACCGGCACATCCTCAAGGTCGAGCCGGCCGAAGGTCCGGCCAACGGCGTCTCCACCTGCATCAAGGGCAAGTTCGGATGGGACTACGTGAACAGCCCCGACCGGATGACCGAGCCTCTGATCCGCGAAGGCGACCGCTTTCGCGCGGCGACGTGGGATGAGTCGCTGGATCTCGTCGCCCGACGATTCAGCGAGATCAGGTCGGACCACGGGGCGGACGCGCTCGCGTTCATCTCGTCCTCGAAGTGCACCAACGAGGAAAGCTACCTGATGCAGAAGCTGGCGCGGGCGGTGATCGGCACCAACAATATGGACAACTGCTCACGCTACTGCCAGGCGCCGGCGACCACCGGCCTTTTCCGCACGGTCGGGTACGGGGGCGACTCCGGCACCATTGCGGATCTTGAACGGGCGTCGCTGGTCGTCCTCATCGGCACGAATACGGCCGAGAGCCATCCGGTGCTGGCCACGCGCATCAAGCGCGCACAAAAGCTGCGTGGGCAAACGGTGATTGTCAGCGATCTGCGGCGGCACGAGATGGCCCGTCGCGCCGACGTGTTTCTGCAGCCCCGGCCCGGCACGGACCTGGTGTGGCTCTCGGCGGTGACCCGTTACATCTTCGATCGCGGGCTGGCAAATCAGGCCTTCATCGACGAATGGGTGAAAGGCGTCGACGACTACGTCAAGAGTCTTGACCGGTTCACGCTGGAGATGGCGAGCGAGCGCACAGGCCTGTCCGCGGAGACGATCGCGAAGGTTGCGGAGATGATCGCCAAAGCCGAATCGGTTTGCATCTGCTGGGCCATGGGCGTGACGCAGCACGTAATGGGGTCGGATACGTCGACAGCGATCTCCAACCTGCTGCTGGCAACGGGCAATTACAAACGCCCCGGAACCGGCGCTTTTCCGCTGCGGGGCCACAACAACGTGCAGGGCGCCAGCGACCACGGCGCCATGCCGGCATTTTTCCCCGGCTACCAGAAAGTCGACGATCCGGCCGTCCGGGCCAAATTCGAGCAGGCCTGGGGCGTGACGCTGCCCGCCAGGCCCGGCCTCGACAATCATCAGATGATCGATGCGATCCACGATGGCCGGCTCAAGTCGATGTATGTCTTCGGCGAAGAGTTGAGCCTGGTGGACTCCAACGCCAACTACGTCTCCGCCGCGCTGGCCAGGCTCGACTTTTTCGTAATGCAGGAGATCTTTTTCACCGGGACGTGCAAATATGCCGACGTGATCCTTCCTGCCAGCCCGAGCCTGGAAAAGGAAGGCACGTTCACCAGCACGGAGCGCCGCATCCAGCGCCTCTATCGTGTGATGGATCCGCTCGGCAACAGCCGCCCGGACTGGCTCATCGTGCAGGAGATCGCCAACCGGCTCGGCGCCGGCTGGAATTATCATCATCCGTCGGAGATCTACGCTGAGCTGGCTCCGCTCACGCCCATCGTGGCCGGCGTTACGTACGAGCGGCTGGAAGGCTACAAGTCGCTCTGCTGGCCGGTGGCGCCCGAAGGCACCGACGAGCCGCTGCTTTACACCAGGCGGTTCAAGTCGGCGGACGGGAAAGCGTCGTTTTACCCGGTGCCGTGGACCGAGCCAAGCGACCAGCCCGACGCGCAGTTCGACCTGCACCTGAACAACGGCCGCCTCCTCGAGCACTTCCACGAAGGCAACCTGACCTATCGCACAGCGGGCATTCGCGAGAAATCGCCGTGCACGTTCGTCGAGGTTTCGCCCGACCTTGCCCTGCGCCGCGGCATACAGACCGGCCAACTTCTCCACCTGGAATCGCGATACGGCGAGACCACCGCGCCCGCCGTTGTTACCGATCGCGTGCGCGGCGACGAGCTCTACATGCCCATGAACTCGGTGGATGAGCCCGTCAATCGCCTTACATCGAGTTACACCGACAAGGTGACCCACACGCCCGCGTACAAGGAAACTTCGGTCCGGGTCTCTCCGCTCGACCGGCGCGGCGCCGACCCGCTTCCCCGGTCCAACCCGCGTCATGGCCATCCCACGCCGCAATCCGGCGTCGAAGTCGAGCGCAAATGGAAGCGTCCCGACTATCGCCCGCCCGGCGGCGGCCTTGTGCAGATTGAAAAGCGGCCCGCAGCCACGCAGGAGAAATAGAAATGGCTCGCCCGATCTCTTTCGAAGTGGTTCCCCGCGATCCTCGCGATGAGCTGCGCAGGAAGCTCGAAGCCGCGCCCGCCGAGCATGCCGAAGCGCTGCTCGAAAGCTATGAGCTCCTTCAGGAACTCCACGACAAGGGCCTGCTCCAGCTCCTGCGTGGCGCGCTCTCGGCCGGCAGCCACATCGTGGAAACCACGGTTGAAGCCGCGCGTACCGATGAATCCATCCGCGCCGCGCGCAACGCGATCGTCCTGACCAAAATGCTCGGCGCCATCAATCCCGAAATTCTCGAAGGCATCGCCGTTGCCGCGGCCGACACGCTGGGCAGCTACAAGAAGCCTGTCATCGAGCCGCCGGGCCTGCTTTCGCTCCTCGGCCAATTTCGTCACAAAGAGCTGCGCCGCAGCATCGCCCTCATCAATCGATTCCTGGAGAGCCTGGGAAACCAGATTTGCCAGCAAGCCCGCTGCAAGGAATGAGCGAAACAGAGCGGCTCCACGTTTGCTGCATCCCATTCGGGACCGGGACGAACCGCGGAGCCACTCAACTGTCCTGGAGGAACGTATGTCGAGCACCCATCGTTGGGGCATCGCGGTAGCCGGCTTCCTGATGCAGATCGCCCTGGGCGCCGTCTACGCCTGGAGCGTCTTCCGCATTCCGCTTGGCAAGCAATTCGGCTGGTCGGTCGCCCAGGTCACGCTCACTTTCACCATCTGCATCTTCATGCTCGGCGTCGCTGCATTCTTCGGCGGTCTGTGGCTGAACAGGCGCGGGCCGCGCATCGTAGCCGTTACCGCCGGCATCCTTTATGGTCTCGGCGTCTTCCTGGCCGGCTGGTCGAGCATCGGCCTGTGGTGGCTTTATCTCTCCTACGGCTTCATCGGCGGCATCGGCATCGGCCTGGGCTACATTGTTCCCGTCGCCGTGCTGGTGAAGTGGTTCCCCGACCGCCGCGGCCTCATCACGGGCATTGCCGTGGGCGGATTCGGCGCAGGCGCGCTGGTTACAGCTCCGGTCGCCACCCGCCTCATCCAGTCCGTGGGCGTTCTGGCGACGTTCAAATACCTCGGCATCGCTTACCTCGTCGTGACCATCGTGGCCGGCCTGTTCATGCGCGTTCCGCCCGAAGGCTGGCGCCCCGAGGGCTGGTCACCGAGCGCCACGCAGGCGCGCCAGCGCGCCGCGCGCGACTACACTCTCGGCGAATCGCTCGGCACCTGGCAGTGGTGGGCGCTGTGGCTCATCCTTTTCCTCAACGTCACCGCCGGCATCTCGCTCATCTCGCAGGAATCGCCGATGTTCCAGAAGTTCGCCGGCGTCACTGCCATCGTGGCCGGCGGCATGGTGGGCGTTGTCAGCATCGGCAACTCGGTCGGCCGCATCTTCTGGGCGTGGGTCTCCGACGGCATCACCCGCCGCTGGACCTTCACCGTGATGTTCCTTCTCCAGGTTCTTCTGTTCTGGATTCTGCCTTCGCTCACCGGCGTCACCATCCTCACCGCTGTCTCCTTTGTGATCCTGATGTGCTACGGCGGCGGCTTCGGCACCATGCCCGCCTTCGCCGCCGACTACTTCGGCAGCAAGAATGTCGGACCCATCTACGGCCTGATGCTCACCGCATGGGGATTTGCGAGCGCCTTCGGGCCGCTGCTGCTGGCCAACACTCTCAAGTCCAGCGGCGCCTACACCAGCGGCCTGCACATCATCGCCGTGATTCTGATACTCTCCACCATTCTGCCCATTCTCGTCCGGCCGCCCCAGGCGCGTGCCGCGCAGCTCGCCCGGCAGAGTTCCAGGACCACGGCATGATTTCCGTCACCACCTGGATGCAGGTTGCATGGGTATCGGGGATCGGCCCAAATACGGCCTCCTCACCCATTCCTTGACGGGCAAATCGGAGATTCTTCAATAATTATGCGGTGATTCTCGCTATATGGCGGAGAGAGGGGGATTCGAACCCCCGATACAGGTTTTAGCCCGTATAACGGTTTAGCAAACCGCCGCCTTCAGCCACTCGGCCATCTCTCCGGCGTTCATGGCGAATTATACCGGAATTCGCATCGGGGCTGCGATGGAGCGCCGGTTGCCCGCTCATCCTGCCTTCGCTCGCCGGAAGAAGAATCCCGGACCGGAAAGGGTGGAGAACCCCAGCGTGAGATGGAGCCATTTCCTCAACCTCGAGTGGGAGATGAGCCGCATGAAAAAAGCGGGCTCAGGCCCATTTTTCTCTTTAAGCAGCAGTCATTTATTGGTAGATTCACAATCGTGCAACTGGCCCTGAAACCCGTCCGGCGAAAGATGCGCATGCTGCCTCTCATCGCCGCCACCTTCTTCATGGTGTCCGGAGGCCCCTACGCCATCGAGGACATTCTCGGCGGAGCCGGATTTGCGCGGGCCGTCGTCATTCTGCTCGTGCTGCCGTTCGTCTGGAGTCTGCCCACGGCGCTGATGATCGGAGAGCTGGCCAGCGCGCTTCCCGCCGAGGGCGGCTTCTACATCTGGGTGCGGCGCGCGCTGGGGCCGTTCTGGGGCTATCAGGAAGGGTGGCTTTCGCTTTCGGCCAGCATCTTCGATATGGCCATCTACCCGGCCATCTTCGTTCTTTATCTCGGCAAGTTCAATCCGGCTCTGACGAACGACTGGAAGGAATACGTCTGGATGGTTGCCGTGGTTGTGCTTTGCTGCGCGTGGAACCTGCGCGGCGCTCCGGCCGTCGGCGAGGATTCCGTCTGGCTTTCCGCGCTGCTGCTGGCGCCGTTTGCCATTTTTGTGGCGCTCGGCGTCTGGCACGGCGTAGCCCGGCATCCGGCGGTGCATTGGAGCCAGCCGGCATCCGAATCGGCGCTTTCGACGGCGATCCTTGTGGCGCTGTGGAATTACATGGGGTGGGACAACGCCTCGACCGTGGCCCAGGAAGTCGAGAACCCGCAGCGCAACTATCCCCGCGCCATGATTCTGGCCACCATCGTGGTCGCGGTCACCTACGTTCTGCCCTTGCTGGCCATGGCCCTTGCCGGCCTTTCCGTCGAAAGCTTCTCCACCGGCGACTGGATGACTGCGGCCGCGACGATCGGCGGGCCGCTGCTGGGCATCGCCGTGGTGGTGGGCGGCATGATCACCGGCGTGGGCATGTTCAACGCGCTGGTGATGAGTTACACCCGCCTGCCCACGGCCATGGCCGAAGACGGCATGCTGCCGCGCGTTTTTGCGCGCCGCAACGGCCGCGGAGTGCCGTGGGTAAGCGTGCTGGCTTGCGGGCTGGCCTGGGCGCTGGCGCTCAAACTGCCCTTCGAGCGGCTCATCTCCATCGATCTGATCCTCTACGGCACGAGCCTGCTGCTGGAGTTTGTCGCGCTGGTTGTGCTGCGCATTCGCGAGCCCCGGCTGGAGCGGCCGTTCAGGGCCGGCAATCTCGCCTTTGCCTGCGCCCTGGGAGTGGGCCCCGCGGCGCTGATCGCCTATGCGCTGTGGGCCTCGCGGGGAGACAGGTTGATGCAGGCGAATTCAACATGGGGTTCGGTGCCCGCATTGCTCTTCGCCCTCTGTGTCGGGCTGCTGGGACCGCTGCTGTATTGGTTCACGGCCGCTCCGCGGGCGCGCCGCCTGGCCGCCGCTCAGGCGACAGACTGATTCCCGTCTTTCAGGTGCCGTGTCTTTCCCGCCCTTGCGGCAAGAACAAACACGCAGCAAGGATCGGGCACCCAAACGGTACGAAGACAGACATTCCTTGACCTAGATTCCCGCGCCCGTTCCGCTTTCGGCTCCCCTGGCCTTGCTGGCCTCGAAGTTCTTCGCTGTCTTCACCACCTGATCGCGCGCGTACGAGGCATCACGCCAGCCCTTGATCTCGACGCGCTTGCCTTCCAGGTCCTTGTAGATCGAAAAGAAATGCGTGATCTCCTTCAATAAGTGCGGATAGATGTCGGTATAGTTCCATACATTTGCGTAGCGGGGATTGTTCTTGCCGACGGCCAGCACTTTTTCGTCCAGCGTGCCCTGGTCGAGCATTTCGAGCAGCCCGATGGGCCGCACCTCCTGCACACAGCCGGGAAAGCTCGGATGAGGCACCAGCACCAGCACGTCCAGCGGATCGCCGTCGTCGCTCAGCGTGGAGGGAATGAAGCCGTAGTCGCCGGGATAATGAACCGGCGAGTGCAGGTTCCTGTCGAGCTTGAAGACGTGCAGCACCTTGTCGTACTCGAATTTCGCGGTGCCTTCCTTCGGAATCTCGATGACCGCGCGGAATACCTCCGGGCAGCGGTCGCCAATCGGCAGCTCCAGGTAATTCACCATCGTGGCTCTCCTGTGCGGGCTGAATCCGTCAAGGGGATCCCGCGGCTGGTCCCGGCCCAGGCCGCGCTCGCGGCGGTCATCCCCGCTCCGCCGGAACTACTATAATCGCGGATGATGAAGGCTCATGTCCATGTCACCCTGAAGTCCTCGGTCCTCGACCCGCAGGGGCAGACCATCCACAACGCGCTGCGCAAGATCGGCTTCGCCGACGTGACCGGCGTCCGCCAGGGCAAGTACTTCGTCCTCACGCTCGACAACGGCATGAATGCCGGCGCCGCGCAGGCTGCGGTAGAGCGCATCGCCCGCGAAGTGCTCACCAATCCGGTGATCGAAGAGTTCACGTATCGCATCGAAGAGTAAGCCCTTTCCAATCACTCGTCACAATTCCCGCCGGAACGCCTTGACCTTCTACACGTAGTCGCCTATATGTAGAAGAATAAGGTATGAAGCACGACTCCGGATTCGACCTTCCCCAGGGAACGCTCGACCTTCTGATCCTGAAAGTCGTCGCGCATGGGCCCATCCATGGCTACGCCATCGCCCAGCGCATCCGGCAGATGTCGCGCAACGCTCTCGAAGTGCAGCAGGGTTCGCTTTATCCCGCGCTGCACCGGCTCGAGTACAAGAAGTATCTGAACGCCGACTGGAAACTGACCGAGACCGGTCGGGAAGCCAGGTTTTACCGGCTCACATCGCGGGGCAAGGCGCATCTGGAGAGCGAAACCGCAAGCTGGGAGCGGCTGACGGAGATTGTCGGCCTTATCCTGCAGGGCTCACCGGGAGAAGCGTAATGAGCTGGTGGCGCAGGCTGTTTGCCGGCAAGCGGATGGATCGCGATCTCGATCGCGAGCTGCTCTTTCACTTCGAGCAGCAGGTGGCCGACAAGATGTGCGCCGGGCTGAGCGAGCAGCAGGCCCGGCGCCAGACGCGGCTGGAGTTCGGCGGCGTGGAGCAGGTGAAGGAGGACTGCCGCGAGAGCCGCGGAACGATGTGGGCCTGGTCGGTGCTGCAGGATCTGCGCCATGCGATGCGCCAGTTGCGCAAGTCGCCGGCTTTCGCGATCACCGCCATCGTTACCCTCGCGCTCGGCATCGGGGCCAACACGGCCATCTTCACGCTGGTCCAGCAGATTCTCCTGCGTTCCCTCCCGGTGACGAATCCCTCGCGGCTCATCCGCGTCGGCGACAAGGACGATTGCTGCTTCTTCGACAGTTTTGAGAACGACGACGGCGACTTCGACCTTTTTTCCTACGATCTCTATCTGCACCTGCAGCAGTCCGCGCCGGAATTCGAGCAGCTCGCCGCGGTTGAGGCCGGGGGAGACCGCTTCAGCGCGCGCGTGGGATCGGAACCCGGCAAGCTGCTGCGCTCGGAGTATGTCTCCGGCAACTATTTCACCACGCTGGGCGTGGGCACGTACCTGGGCCGGCCGCTTGGCGAAAACGACGACCGGCCAGGCGCTCCGCCTGCGCTTGTGCTCAGCTACGCAAGCTGGCAGGCGGACTTTGCCGCCGATCCAGGCATCGTGGGTTCGACGGTCTATCTGGGAACGCACCCCTTCACGGTAGCTGGTGTGGCGGCGCCGGGCTTCTTCGGCGATCGCATTGTCTCTTTTCCGCCGGAGATGTGGCTGCCGCTTTCCACCGAGCCGCTGTTCGAGGGAGGCAACTCCTCGCTCAATCAGAAAGACACCGACTGGCTCTATCTGCTGGGCCGCGTGCGCGTGGGTACGAATCAAAAGGCGCTCGCGACCAGGCTCTCGGAAGCGATGCAGCAGTGGTTCTTGACACGGCCCAACTACACCGGGCATGGCCGCGCGGCGGAGATCCCCAGGCAGCATGTCGTGCTTTCATCCGCCGGGGGCGGCATTCAAAAACTCCAGCAGCAGACCGGCACTGGACTGCGCCTGCTCATGGCGCTTTCGAGCGTGGTCCTGCTCATCGCCTGCGCCAACATCGCCAACCTGCTTCTGGCGCGCGGCGCGGCGCGCCGCTCCGAAATCGCTGTGCGCATGGCTCTGGGAGCGCCGCAGGGCCGCGTCGTCCGCCAGATCCTGACGGAAAGCGTGGTGCTCAGCCTGATCGGCGGCTTCGCCGGACTGCTCGTCGCGTACTTCGGCTCGCAGATGATCCTCGCGCTCGCATTCCCGCAATCCCGCAACATGCCCGTTCACGCCAGTCCATCGCTGCCTGTGCTCGGCTTCGCGTTCCTGATTTCGCTCTTCACCGGCATCTTCTTCGGCGCGGCGCCGGCCTGGGCATCGTCGCACGCACAGCCGGCCGAGGCTCTGCGCGGCGTCAACCGGGCCACGCGCGATCGCTCCTCATTGCCGCAAAAGTCGCTCGTCGTCTTTCAGGTTGCGCTTTCGGTGGTGCTGCTGGCCGGCGCGCTGATGATGACCCGGTCTCTCTTCCATCTCGAGCACCAGAACCTCGGCATCGTCACCTCGAACAGCTACGAAATCATCATCGATCCCAAGGAGGCCGGCTATACAGTCGATCGTCTCCCCGCGCTCTACCGCGAGCTCGAAAACCGGTTCTCCGCGTTGCCCGGAATGGCCCACGTGAGCTTTGCGCGCTACGTTCCGCTCGGCGGCAACGAATGGGGATCGTGCGTCGTCCAGCAAGGCCAGCCCGCGCCGGGGCCGAGCGACCAATGCTTCTCCGACTGGAATCGCGTCAGCCGTAATTTCCTGGATTCGATCGGAGTGCCCATCCTGCGCGGGCGTGGCTTTTCCGCACAGGACGTCACCGGCTCGCAGCCTGTCGCGCTCGTGAACGAGAGTTTTGCGAAGCATTTCTTTCCCCGTCAGGACCCCGTCGGGAAACACTTCGGCATGGACGCGCAGAACTCCGGTATGTTCGAGATCGTCGGCGTCTTTGCGGACTTCAAGATGGCCAACCCACGCAGCGAGCCTCGCCCGGCTTTCCTCCGGCCGCTCGGACAACAGTATCCGGGATTGAAGAACCCGAACGATGCCGCCGGCGAAGCAGCCTCGTTGTATCTCAACTCGATCGTTCTCAACTTCGCGCGCCCGCAGCGCGATGCGGAAACGCTGGTCCGCAGAACTCTCGCCGCGATTGATCCCGGGCTAACCATCTTCCACTTCGAAAGCTATGACGCCGAGGTGGCCGGCAACTACACCCAGGACCGGCTGATCGCGCGGCTCACCGGCATCTTCGGCGGGCTGGCGCTGATTCTCGCATCGGTCGGGCTCTACGGCGTCTTGTCATATTTCGTGGCCCGCCGCACCAGCGAAATCGGCGTGCGGATGGCGATGGGCGCTTCCCGGTCGCGCGTCATCTCCATGGTGTTGCGCGGAGCCCTGAGCCAGGTGCTCATCGGTCTCGCGCTGGGAATTCCGGTCGCGCTTTTTGCGGGCCGTTCCATGACAAGCCTGCTTTACAAGGTGAGCGACGCCGATCCGATCGCGTTTCTTGGCGCAGTTTCGGTGCTCGCGCTGTGCGCCTTGGCCGCTGCATTCCTGCCCGCGCGCCGCGCCGCGGCGATCGATCCCATGCAGGCGCTGCGAACCGAATAGACTCCCGTCGGCTGTCGCATAGAATGAACGCATGTGCGGCATCGTTGGCTACGTAGGACCCAAACAGGTGGTCCCTGTCATTATCGAGGGGCTGCGGAAGCTCGAGTACCGCGGTTATGACTCGGCCGGCATTGCCGTAGGCAGCCCTTCGTGCTCGACGCTCGAAGTGCGGCGCGCGCCGGGCAAGCTGGGCAACCTTGAGCGCGTGCTCGCCGAGCAACCGCTCGAAGGCAGTTTCGGTATCGGCCACACGCGCTGGGCCACGCACGGCCGGCCCACCGAAGAGAACGCCCACCCGCACCGCGATTGCAAAGGGCGTATCGTTGTCGTGCACAACGGCATCGTCGAGAACTACCTCGAGCTGAAGCACGAACTGGTGGCGCTGGGCCACAAGTTCGTTACCGAAACCGACACCGAGATCGTTGCCCACCTCATCGAGCAGGTGCAGAACGACGCCGCAGCCGATGGCGGGCCCATTCCGCTGGAAGTCGCGGTGCGCCGCGCCGTCAAGCGGCTCGGCGGAGCTTTCGCGCTGGGCATACTTTCGGCCGGCGAGCCGGACAAGATTGTCGCCGCGCGGCAAGGGCCGCCGGTGGTAATCGGTCTCGGCGAAGGCGAATCGTTCATTGCCTCGGACGTCCCCGGCATCCTGCATCACACGCGCAATCTCTACTTCCTGGCCGACGGCGACATGGCCGTGCTCACGCCCGCCGGCGTCCAGTTGACCGACTTCGACGGCAGGCCGATTCAGCGCGCCGTGACGCGCATCCACTGGGATCCGATCCAGGCCGAAAAGGGCGGCTACAAGCATTTCATGCTCAAGGAAATCTGGGAGCAGCCGCAGGCCATCGCCGACACCACCCTGGGCCGCGTCTCGCTCGACTCGGGCAAAGTCTTTCTCGCCGAGATGGAGATCCCCGACGAAGAGCTTGCGCGCGCCGAGAGCCTCAACATCGCCGCCTGCGGAACGAGCTGGCACGCCGGGCTGACCGGCAAGTACATGATCGAGCGGCTTGCGCGGCTGCCGGTCGACGTGGACTATGCCAGCGAGTATCGCTACCGGAGCCCCATGGCCGGCCCCCACCAGTTGGGCCTGCTCATTACGCAGTCGGGCGAAACCGCCGACACGCTGGCCGCGCAGCGCGAGATGATGGCGCTCGGCTCAAAAACGGTCGCCATCTGCAACGTGGTGGGCGCCATGGTGGCGCGCGAAGCGCACGGAGCGATCTACACGCACGCCGGTCCCGAGATTGGCGTGGCCTCGACCAAGGCCTTTACAGCGCAACTTACAGCACTGTTTCTTCTGGCGCTCAAGCTGGGCCAGTTGCGCGGCAAGCTCGACACCGCACAGTCCGTCGCGCTGATTGAAGAGCTCGGCCGAATCCCCGGCAAGATCGAGGAAGTGTTGCGCAAAAGCACCGGGCAGTGCGAACTGCTGGCCAAGGATTTCTCGAATGCGCGCGACTTTCTCTACCTCGGGCGCGGCATTCACTTTCCCATCGCGCTGGAGGGCGCGCTCAAGCTCAAGGAGATCTCCTACATTCACGCCGAAGGCTACCCGGCCGGCGAGATGAAGCACGGCCCCAACGCGCTCATCGACGAAAGCCTGCCGGTGGTGGTGCTGGCCACGTGCGACAAGTCCGACCCCGCGTCGAAGCTGCGCTACGAGAAGACGCTCTCGAACATCCAGGAAGTGACGGCGCGCTCGGGTCGCGTGATCGCCGTGGCCACCGAGGGCGATGCGACGATCGGCGGACTGGTCGAGCACGTCATCCATGTTCCCCACGCGCCCGAGATGCTCTCGCCGCTCGTCGAGATCGTGCCGCTGCAACTGCTCGCCTATTACATCGCCGTGCGCCGCGGCTGCGACGTCGACCAGCCGCGCAACCTGGCCAAGTCGGTCACGGTGGAATGAATTGCATGAGTTGAGCAGGCGTGCACCTACGGTCAATCGAGTCGCCCTTTCCGGGCCATCACGCGAAGCGCGGCCAACGGCGTATTCGCGCCAATTCATTTCGAAACGAGTTTGTCGCCATAACCTGACCGGGCATAATCGATGATTCGTCCCGTAGGGACGAGCCGAAGTTAGCCCAGGACCAGCGAAGCGCAGTCCTGGGAAAGCCGGATTGTGCGATCAACCAGCTCCGGAGGGGCGGCGCGAGCCAGTCGCGCATCCTCGTTTCAAATACAGGCCATTGCCAGTCGTGGCCGGTGGCTTGCTCCACACATTCTGACGAGTCCATTATCCTTGTGCGATGATCTTGCGTTGAGCGCGGGAGATTTCGCATGAAGGTATTTCTGTTCTGCCTCGTTTTCGCAGCATCGCTGAATGCTCAGGAATATCAGCCCACATGGGAGTCGCTCGATCGGCGGCCCACACCGGGCTGGTTTCAGGACGCCAGGTTCGGGATCATCATCCACTGGGGCGTCTATTCGGTTCCCGCATACGCGCCGGTGATTCCCGGAAAACTCGCTTATGCGGAGTGGTACTGGCACCAGATGACCGAAGGCCGCGACAATCCCGGCGCAAATCCCGTCGAGACCGGCACATGGGTCTATCACCAACGAATGTATGGCGCCGGCTTTCCTTACCAGGACTTTGCGCCGCAATTTCGCGCCCAGCTCTTCGATCCTGCCCAGTGGGCGGATATCTTCGCCGACTCTGGCGCGAAATATGTCATTCTCACTTCGAAACACCACGAAGGGTTCGCCTTGTGGCCGAGCAAGGAGGCATCGGCCACGTGGGGCCGGCCATGGAACGCGGTCGAAATCGGCCCCAGACGCGACCTGCTGGGAGACCTGAGCGATGCGGTGCGCGGCAAGGGGCTCAAGATGGGTTATTACTACTCGCTTTACGAGTGGTATAACCCGCTCTGGCTCAGCGACAAGCCGCGCTATATCCGCGAGCACATGTTTCCCCAGTTCAAGGATCTCGTTACGCGCTACAAGCCGGCGATTGTCTTCAGCGATGGCGAATGGGAGCTCGCTTCGGCCGAGTGGCGCACCCCGGAGCTGCTTGCGTGGCTCTTCAACGAATCTCCGGTGAAAGACGATGTCGTCGTCAACGACCGTTGGGGAAAGGACACGCGCCATCGCCACGGCGGCTACTGGACCACCGAATACACGGCCGGCATGAGCGGCACGGACCACCCGTGGGAAGAAAGCCGCGGCATGGGATACAGCTACGGCTACAACCGGGCCGAGCAGCTTGGCGACTACCAGACCGCCCGCGAGCTGGTGATGACGCTGGTGGACATTGTGAGTCGCGGCGGCAACCTGCTGCTCGATGTCGGCCCGAAAGCAGACGGCACCATTCCCGTGATCATGCAGGACCGTCTTCACCAGATCGGCGCGTGGCTCAGGATTAACGGCGATGCCATCTACGGCACGCGGCCATGGAAGCAGTCGCGGCAATGGAGTGCCGGGGAGATTCCCCAGGTTCAGTACAACAACGAGTTCAATTCGGCTTACGACGTTTCGAAGCTGACAGAAGTTCCGGCACCTGGTCATGCCGCGATCGATGCATTTTTCACGAGCAAGGGGAACGATGTGTATGCCATTCTGCCGCGCTGGCCCGGAGCGAAGCTCCTTGTGAAGGACATCCCCGGCGTGAAGTCCGTCAACCTGCTCGGTTCGTCCGAAGCTTTGAAATTCAAATCGGCGGGCGACGGAGTCGCCATCGATCTTCCACCGATTCCCGAGAACCTGTTGAACCAACCGGCATGGGTATTGAAGATCAGCAGGTGAAAGATTCACATCTGCCGGCTTGCAACGGTCGCCGCGCGTAACGATACTTTCCAGGGTCCCTGCTGCGATCCCAACCATTCTTCAGGAGAGACCGATCCTTGTTACGCGAACTGTATACTGCCCGCCTCGAACGCAAGCAGTGCCTTTCCGAAGCGGCGCAATGCTTTCATCTCGAATTTGTCGTTGAGGGCGAAGAGGAGTTTTCATTCACGCCCGGGCAATTCATCTCCGTCGTCTCCAACGATGCGCGCGGCAAGCCCGACACGCGCGCCTATTCGATCGCGTCGGCTCCGCGCGACAATCGCTTCGACCTGTGCCTGAATCGCGTGGAAAGCGGATACTTTTCCAATTTGTTGTGCGACCTCGCGGCCGGGGCGGCAATTCAGATCGAAGGCCCGCTTGGCTTCTTCACGCTCCGCGAGCCGCTTACCGATTCGATCCTCGTCGCCACGGGCACGGGCGTCGCTCCGTTGCGCGGCTTTCTGCAACGGCTGTTTCCCATCGGCGGTCCCGATCGCAGCGGCGGCAAAGAGATCTGGCTGGTCTACGGCACGCGCAACGAAAGCGAGATCTATTATCGCGAGGAGTTTGAAACAATCGCCGCGCACTACGCGAACTTCCACTATGTGACGACTCTCAGCCGCGCGCCCGAAAGCTGGCCGGGCCTGCGCGGCTACGTGCAGGATCATGTTGCGCAGATCGTCGGGGATCGCGCCGCACGACTCGGCCAGCCGCTGCCCGCGCCCAGACCCGACCCCGCGATCCCTCCGGCGCAGCTCCGATTCGATATCTATGCTTACATCTGCGGGCTGAGCGAGATGATCGGCGCCGTGCGCGAACGGCTTGCCGGCTTCGGCTGGCATCGCAAGCAGATTGTGACGGAGCGCTATGACTGAAGCGCTGAAAGAAGGGCGAAGTCGTCTTCGGCCTCGCGCCGGAGAACCGGATCCTTCCGAATTCATCTCCGGACGACCGGCAACGAATATCCTCCTCGTTGTCCTCGTTGCACTGTACGCATGCACTCGCCTTCTGGAAGTGACTCTTCACCCGTTTCCGCAGAGCGTGCTCGTCGCGTTCGACGTTCTTTCCGCGCTTGCGTTTGCTGTGGTTCACGGCGCGCGCCACTACGGCGTACGCGGGATCGGCGTCTTCATGGCCATCTGTTTGATCGTCGGCAATGTCATCGAGAACATCGGTGTTCTCACCGGATATCCATATGGCCACTATTACTTCGCCGGCCTCATGGGTCCAAGGCTCTTCAATGTGCCGATCCTGCTCGGCCTCGCCTACATCGGCATGGCCTACGTTGCGTTTACCCTCGCGCGTATCATCCTCGGTTATTTCGATCGGCCGCCGGCCGGGGCCCACATCGTCACATTGCCCCTCGTCGCTGCATTCATCCTGGTCGCATGGGACCTCGCGCAGGATCCGGTGTGGGCGACGGTGCTGCACGGCTGGGTCTGGCGCGATGGCGGGCCGTGGTTCGGCGTGCCCCTCTCCAACTATTTCGGCTGGTATCTGACCGTATTCGTCATTTATCTGACCTTCACGAGCTGCCTGACCCGCAGTGCCATCCGGCACGTCTCCCTCGGGGACAGGAGTTGGAGCCTGGCGGTCCTTTTCTATGCGGTCTGCGCCGCCGGCAATGTCGCGCAGCACATTCCCGCACCCGATCCTGCCATCGCTGCGGACCCGGCCGGCAAGCTCTGGCGCGTCGCCGACATCACCGGCGCCTCCGCGCTGGTTTCGCTTTTTGTGATGGGTGCGTTTGCGGTCTTCGCGTGGGTGCGGCTCATCGGGATGCGAAAAGCCACTAAAGATTGAACAGCTCGCGCAGCCGTTTGGTTTGCGCGCGGCTCACCGGAATCTCCGACTGCTTCTTGTCGTCCATGCGCAGTTGATAGCTCGATTTGAACCACGGCACCACTTCGCGAATATGGTTCAGGTTGACCACAAACCCGCGATGGGCGCGCCAGAACAGCGCAGGATCGAGGAGTTCCAGCAGATCTTCGAGCGTGCGGCATCTGGATTGGCCTTCGAAGCTCTGCGTGACCACGCGGATCACGCCTTCCTCGATGGCGGCGTAACAGATGTCAGCCTGGTCAATGAGCAACAGGCGGCTGTTGGCCTGCACGATCAGCTTGGCCGGCTGGGCCGCGCGCGCCGTGGCTTGCGGGCGGCCGATCAGCTTGAGCAGCGCGTCGATCTGCGACTCCGGTGTTGCGCTGCCGGCCATGCGCGCGCGCACGCGATCGAGCGCCTGCAAAACGCGATTGCGGTCGAACGGCTTCAGCAGGTAGTCGACCGCGTTGACATCGAATGCGCGCACCGCGTACTGGTCGTATGCCGTCGCAAAGACAATCTGCGGCAGCGGTCCGGCTTCATTGCCGGGCGCGCGGCCGCGATCGACGAGGCGCTTGATCACGGCGAACCCGTCGAGTCCCGGCATCTGCACGTCGAGAAACACGAGATCCGGATGGTGCTCCTCGATCAGGTTGACCGCTTCAATGCCGTTGCTGCCTTGCGCAACGACATCGACGTCGCCGGCCGAATCGAGCAGGTACTTCAGCTCGTCGCGGGCCAGTTGTTCGTCGTCGACAATGATTGCGGAAAGAGCCATGCGCCGTGCTTGATTCTACGGCAAGACCGGTGGGATTGTGTCCTGTTCAATGAGATTCAGGGGCGCCGCCGCGAATTGCCCGGGGAAAGTTTGCTTTTTGCGGTCCCTCCCTTCCGCAAAGTGCCCGTGAAGAATGGGGCGCCCGTGAAGGTGGAATGCCATGGGAAGACGCCCGCCGGGGCTACGCACGCGCGGCGCAGCCGCCGGCGAACGCGACATCGCAGCAGGTCTCCCGCAACTCCCGCACGATGCGCCGCGTTGCTTCGTTCACTGCCTGGGCGCAGGGTTCGGAGAGACTCATCGCGATGGGCTGGAAGGGGCCGATCGAAATGGCGTAGAGAACGACCTCGCGGTTGCCGCCGCGCATGTAGAAGGCATCGAGCAGGTCCTTCACGCCGATATCGTGGGCCGTGAGCGTGGGCGGGTAATCGCGCGAGAACCTCGGCGTGGTGCGCGTGACCGTGCCGGGCGGATTGTCGTCGGCGGCGGCGTCAATGATCACGATGCGGCCGGCATTCTCCAGCGGTTCGAGCAGAACGAATCCGCCGGTGCCGCCGTCCAGGCATTCCACGCCCTCCGGCAACGTGTACCGCTCCAGGGCGCGAACCACGTGAACGCCCACGCCCTCGTCTCCCATAATGACGTTGCCCAGCCCCAGCACCAGCGTTTTCCGCGCGCCGGCCATCACTCTTTCTCCCGCTCGAACTTCCACCCGCCCACGATCGAAGAGATCGTCCCGCGGCCCTCGATGTAATCGTGGTAGAAGGCCAGATAGACGTGCACGATGGTGAAGCAGACAAAGAACCAGAGGAAGAGATGGTGCCAGAAGCGCACCGCGAACTCGCCACCCATCAGCGGCACGATCCACACGAACATACGCGGCAGCCACGAGTTGCTCATGCTGGAGTAAAGCGCGAACCCGGTGATGGTCTGGAAGCAGAAGACGAGGAACGTGAAGAAATAGATCAGTGCGGCCAGCGCGTTGTGGCCGGTCGAAATGGTCCCGTGCATCCGGGTTTGCAGCACGTCGGTCTTGATGACATCGACGATTTCGTCGCGTTGTCTTCGGGTCAGCGGAAAGAAATTGTTCCACTTCGCGTATTTGTTCCCCACGAAACCCCAATAGAGCCGCGCCAGGAAGTTGAATACATAGACGAAAGCCGAGACGAAATGCAGGAAACGAATCCATCCGAACCAGTACTGCTGCCAGGCTTCCGCGGCGTAAAACGCGCGGATGGGCGCGCCGATCAGGTAGCCGGTGACGCACAGCATCACCAGGGCCACGGCGTTGATCCAGTGATAAAAGCGCACCGGCAGCTCCCACACGTAGACGCGCCGGTACTCGATCGGGTGTTCTTTTTGCACCACGGGCGCCGCGCCGGCGCCGATTTCGGGAGAACTCATGGCCGTCACTCGAAGGAAATCTGGTGAATGTGCCGTCCCTGCGGATCGTAGAGATGCACGGCGCAGGCCAGGCACGGGTCAAAGGAGTGGATGGTGCGAATGATCTCCAGCGGCTGCTCGAGATTGGCCACCGGCGTGCCAATCAGCGACGCCTCGAACGAAGAGTGCTGCTGTTTTGCGTCGCGCGGCGAGCCGTTCCAGGTGGTCGGAACGACGAGCTGATAGTTGTCGATCCGGCCCTCGTGGATCCTGATCCAGTGCGCCAGCGAGCCGCGCGGAGCCTCCTCCAGGCCCACGCCCTCGCAATCTGACGGCCATGTCTTCGGCTCCCACCGCTCGCCGTTGAAGGTGGAAACCTCGTTGATCTTCACGCGCTCCATCAACTGCCCGAAGAACTCCTTCAGCCAGACCATGGCCAGCGCCGCGTCCACTCCGCGCGCCGCGGTGCGGCCCAGCGTGCTGAAGAGCGCCCCCACCGGAACACCAAGCTGGCCCAGCGTCTGCGTTACAACTTCCCTTACATCCGCGCGGCCGGCGGCAAAGGAGACGATGAGGCGCGCGAGCGGTCCCACTTCCATGGCATTGTCCTTCCAGCGCGGCGTCTTCAGGAACGAGTACTTTTCGTGGCCCTCCAGCGTTTCGAACGGCGGCTTCGGGCCGGTGTACCTGATCTTCGTCTCGCCTGCCCACGGATGTACGCCCACCGAATCGCCGCCTTCGTAGGTATACCAGGAGTGCGCGATGTACTCCTTGATCTCCTCGGCATCGCGCGGGTTCACCGGGTGCACGCGGGTCAGGTCGCGATTGAGCACCGCGCCCCGCGCGTATTTGAACGAGTCCGGCTGGCCGTAGCCCTTGGTGGGGAATTCGCCGTAGCTCAGGTAGTTGTGCAGCCCGCCGCCGTACCTGGCCCAATCCTTGTAGAACGAGGCGACAGCCAGAAGATCGGGGATGTAGACCTCGTTGACGAATTCATCGGCCTGGCTGATGAGATTCGAGACGAGATTGAGCCGCTCGGAGTTGATGGCCGCCACTTCTTCCGTATTGATCGAGCACGGCACTCCGCCGACGAGGTAATTCGGATGCGGGTTCTTGCCGCCGAAGACGGCATGGATCTTGACGACTTCCTTCTGCCACTGCAGCGCGTCGAGGTAGTGCGCCACGCCGATCAGATTCACCTCGGGCGGCAGCTTGTATCCCGAATGACCCCAGTAGCCGTTGGCGAAGATACCGAGACCGCTGGCCGCGAAGGCCTTGATCTTGTCCTGCACCTCGGTGAAATACGACGTCGTGTTTTTGTCCCACCTGGAGAACGACGCGGCCAGCTCGGCCGCTTTTTTCGGATCCGCTTTCAGGGCGTTGACGATATCCACCCAGTCGAGCGCATGCAGGTGATAGAAGTGCACCACGTGGTCCTGCACGTACTGCGTCAGCAGCATGATGCTGCGAATGATCTCGGCCGTGGGAGGCACGGCAATGCCCAGCGCATCCTCGACCGCGCGCACGCTGGCCAGCGCGTGGACCGTGGTGCACACGCCGCAGACTCGCTCGGTGATGGCCCAGGCGTCGCGCGGATCGCGGCCAATAAGAATCTTCTCCAGGCCCCTCACCATGGTGCCCGAGCTGAACGCATCGGTGATCACGCCGTTTTCCACCACGGCTTCAACGCGGAGGTGGCCTTCAAGGCGGGTTACCGGATCGACAACTACGCGTGTCATGGTTCCTTACGACTCCTTCCGCTCTTCCGCGCGCACTTCCGCGATGACCTGGTGTTTGCGCACATTGGTGACGACGGCGTGGGCCGCGACTCCGGCGAGTGTGGCCACGCCCACAATCGTGCCCACGGTGTCGGCCGTGCTCTCGATGCCGAAGCCGGGGAACGACGGCAGATGCTGATAGAACGGCCCGTTGTCCCAGAAGCCATCTTCGCTGCAGCCGATACAGCCATGGCCCGACTGGATGGGGTAACTCGTCCCTTCGTTCCATCGCACCACCGAGCAGGCGTTGTAGGTCACCGGCCCGCGGCAACCCATCTTGTAAAGGCAATAGCCCTTGCGCGCGTTTTCGTCGTCCCACGACTCGACGAAAAGGCCGGCGTCGTAGTTTGGCCGGCGGTAGCAGGTGTCGTGCACGCGCCGTCCATAGAACTCCTTCGGCCGGCCCAGGCTGTCGAGCGCCGGCAGTTTGCCCAGTACCAGCAGGTGCGTGACGACCGCCATCATCACGTCGGCGATGGGCGGGCAGCCGGGCACGTTGATGACCGGCTTGTTCACCAGTTTGTGGATCGGCGTCGCGCCGGTCGGATTGGGCCTTGCTGCCTGCACACAACCGTTGGCCGCACAACTGCCCCACGCCACAATGGCTGCCGCATCCGCCGCCACCGTCTGCAGGATCGACTGCGCCGTCCTGCCGCCGATCATGCAATAGACGCCGTCGTCCTTCGTGGGTACCGCGCCTTCCACCAGCACGATGTACTTGCCCTTGTTGTCGCGGATGGTGTCGCTGAGGCTTTTCTCCGCCTGAAAGCCGGAGGCCGCCATCAGCGTTTCCGTGTAGTTCAGCGACAGCACATCGAGCAGCGCGTCGGCCACAATCGGGTGCGAGGCCCGGATGAACGACTCGCTGCAGCAGGTGCACTCCTGAAAATGCATCCACACCACAGCAGGCTTTTCCCGGGTTTGAAATGCCGATGCAACCTGGGCCACGCCGGATTTGCCCAGGCCGGCCGCTGCGGCTGCCGCCGTACAAAGCTGCAGAAACTCCCTGCGGCTGTACCCCTTCTTTTCCATGGTTTGCCAGATGGATTGACCCATGCCTGCCTCACACGCGATAGGGTCGCCGGAAAACCCGCGGGCCCAGCGGCCTTGTCTGGCGCGGTCCCGTCCGGGCTCCCGGTGGAATGATGCAGGCACATTACCGATTCGAAAACACGTTCGGCTGTGTTCCGGGTCACAGTTCTTCACGCTTTGGCGGCGGCGCCGGGTAGAAAATGAGAGCTGGATCACCATGGCCGGATTCCCGTCCGGCCCGTTTCTTCGAATTCGCATCGAAGCGGGGAGTGACGAAGCAGCGCGTTCCGGTTCACTATGGAGGGGATTGGGACCCGGAGGAGATTGGGAAATGGCGGCTGAAATTCAGGAAACGACATGTTGCGTGGTCGGCGGCGGGCCCGCGGGCATGATGCTCGGTTATCTGCTGGCGCGCCGGGGCATCGAGGTTATGGTGCTCGAAAAGCATCAGGACTTCTTCCGCGATTTCCGCGGCGACACGGTGCACCCTTCCACGATGGAGGTGCTCAAGGAGCTGGGGCTCCTCGAGGAATTCCTTCGGCTGCCGCACCAGAAGGTCACATCGGCCGGTGTGGTCCTCGGCGATACGCCCTTCGAAGTGGCCGACTTCCGCCATGTTCCGGCCACGTGCAGGTTTGTGGCGCTCATGCCGCAATGGGACTTTCTGAACTTTCTCGCCGATCATGCGAAGCGGTTTGCTTCGTTCCGGCTGCTCATGGGCCACGAGGCGACCTGGCTGGTGAGCGATGGGGGACGCATTCGTGGAGTCTCGGTCCAGCGCGACGGACAGGACGTGCAGATTCGCGCAAAGCTCGTGGTGGGTTGCGATGGCCGCCACTGCGTCACGCGCAACGCGGCCGATCTCGAATTGATCGAGAGCGGCGTGCCCATCGACGTGCTATGGTTCCGCATCAGCCGCAAGCCGGACGACCCCGCCAACGTGCTGGGCAACGTGAACTACGGCAAGGCGCTGATCCTGATCGATCGTTCGGATTACTTCCAGGCCGGCCTGATTATCAAGAAGGGAACCTGGGACGAAGTGAAGGCGCGCGGCCTCGACGCGCTGCGCGGCGACATCGGCAAGATTGCGCCCTTCCTGGGTGAGCGCGTAAGCGAACTCCGCGACTGGGAGCAGATCAAGGTATTGACCGTACAGATCAACCGGCTGCGGCGCTGGCACCGGCCGGGCCTGCTGTGCATTGGAGACGCGGCGCACGCCATGTCGCCCGCGGGCGGCGTGGGCATCAACCTGGCGATTCAGGATGCCGTGGCCACGGCGAACCTTCTCACGCGGCACCTGCTTGCGGGTCATGTCCCCGACGAAGCATTGGCGGCGGTGCAGCGCCGCCGCGAATTCCCCACGCGCGTGACGCAGACAATCCAGTCAGGCGCCCATCGCGCGCTCGCGCGAGTCTTCGAGAATCCCGGACCGATCCGGCCTCCGTGGCAGATGAAAGCGGTGACGCGCATTCCCGGCATTCATCGCGCGCTGGGATACGCGGTGGGCATCGGCGCGCGCCCCGAGCACGTGCGCGAGCAGCCACCGCCGCGGAAGCTGAAGCTCTCCCCGCTGGCCGCGGCAGCCTACTTCGGGATCGGCGTCACAGCCGCTGCCGTGTCCTGCGGATGGTCGTGGTGGATGAGGAGAAAAGCCGCGTAGCTTCTGTGCAAATCAGGAGAGCCATCGGCGATCGAATCGGCTGATGACGGATTTGAGATTCGCCGCCTTCGTCAGTCGGCCATCACGCGCAGCCGCGCCGGCATCCGGTCGCCGGCCAGTTCGTGGCCGCAGCGGGTGCAAAACTGGTCGGTGGCGCGCACCGTGCGGTAGCAGTTGCCGCAACTGGCGGTGAGCTGGTAATCGCACTGCGGGCAGAAGTGGAAGTCGCTCTGCACATGCGTGGAGCACGCCGGGCAGCGGGAGACCAGGGGCTGGCGCAGCAGAAAATACAAAACGGCGCCGATGCCGCCCGGCATCACGAAGCAGATCGCCATCCAGAATCGCGAGCTCATGGCGCGGCGCGGCGCATCCTTGCTCACATAGCCCACCATCAGGAAATAGAGCGCCACCAGCGCGCCCCAGGAGAAATTGAAGTAGATGCGAAATCCCAGCGGCGGCGAATGGTGGTGCGGCTGCGCGGGCAAAATGAGCCAGAGGTAGTATTCGACCAGAACCAGAGCCAGTCCGGCGGCGACGATCGACCACGCGGGGATCAGCCGCGCATCGTCATTGAAGGTGATGGATTGAGGCACGCGCTCCGGCATCGTCAGTTCGTTTGGAGGTTAAGAGTAGCTTAACTCCTGTTCGAAATGACGGAAAAGCGCTACAAGAAGTTGCGGGGGAGCGGATTTTCGCCAGGAGAACGGTAACGGCGCATTTACGACCTGTGCTTCAACCATCCCGCCACGAGCGCGGCGGCGACCAGCGCCGGACACAGGATGCAGACCCACAGGCTGAACTGGCTGGTCAGGTCGCCGAGACGCTCGCCGGCGATCAGGTTATCCACCGCCCACCACACCAGCGGGCCTACAGCCAGCAAAACCAGCAGGATCGAAGCCAGCGCCAGCGCGCGAACCCGCTGCCGGTCGGCCTTCTGCTCCTGCATTACGCCCAGCGAGGCCAGCACCACGCGCCGCGTGCGGTGGGCCACACCGCGCTCCCGCGCGGCCTGGCCGCCGGCAAGCGCAGCCACCAGATCGCGGTCTGCCGCCGCATTCTTCAGCGTATCCTTGGATGGCCCAGCCGGATTCACGCTGCCCCCATCCGCCGCCTTCCACCGCGCTCGAGGGCGGGTCGGATCGCGGCCAGCCCGCGATAGAGCCGCGATTTGACCGTGGATAACGGCGCGCGCGTCACCTTCGCGATCTCTTCGAGCGACATCTCTTCATGGAAGCGCAGCACGAGCACCTCGCGGTACAGCGTATCCAGCGTCATCAAGGCCGCGGCAATGCGCTCGCGATCCTCCAGATTCGACAGCCGGTCGAACGGCGTCGGCTCGCCGTCGGCGATCTCGAAGCTCATCGGCCGGTCGTCTTCGCTGCCCGCTTCGAAAAGCTCGTCCAGGCTCGACATCGTCTTCTTGCGCCGCTGATCGATCACCAGATTGCGCGCAATCGTGAACAGCCAGGTGTCAAAGCGCGCCTGTCCGTTGAATTGCGCGCCGCGCACCAGCACCCGCATCCACACTTCCTGAAACAAGTCCTCGGCCAGTTCGCGGTTGCTGGTTAAATAGAGCAGGTAGCGCAACAACCGGTGCTGGAAGCGGACGATCAGTTGATCGAGCAGACCGGCATCCTGGCGCTTGAGTCCCGCCGCCACGGTAAGACTTTCCTGGCGCACCTGCTCATCCAGACTGGCATCGGAATCCGGCGCAAAGCCGGTACGAATGTAGGCCATCGTGCTCATCTTGCTCGATTAGACGATAAAGGGGGTACCCGAGTCACGGAAAATCGTGTTCAAATGAAAAAAAGTTTCTGAATTGGGACAAAACGGTGCGCCAAGGCGCCGGATCCTGCCATTCTTGCCGCCCGAAACGATGGTTTCCCGCCGCTGGACCTCGCGCCCGCGCGGCCCCGGGCCGAAATCCGGCGCCCGTTATACTGATTCCTGACGGCAGCAACACACCGCTGATTTTGTTCGAGATCTTCAGGCAGGGCCCATTCGGGCTGCGTTCGCGAGCGTTTGCGCGGACGGGCGGCTCCGGTTTCGACACCGACTCCAGAGGGCCCCGGAGGGACATTCCCAGGTGAAGCAGTTGTGGCAAAGCATTTCCACGGGAAAGTCGACCGCGGTGGATGTGCCTGCTCCGCTTGCCGGAAAGGGTCAGATCCTGGTTCGCGTGGCGGCGTCGGCGATCTCCGCCGGCACCGAGCGCAGCGTCGTTGAGTTTGCGGAAAAGAACGTGATTCAAAAAGCGATGGCCCGACCCGATCTGGTCAGGCAGGTCATCGCCAAGGGCAGGCGGGAGGGCTGGATAGCTGCCGTCGAAGCCGCCCGCAAACGGCTGGATTCAGAGCTTGTGCTCGGCTACAGCAATGCCGGAGTGGTCATCGGGGTGGGCGAAGACGTCGGAGAATTTCGCGCCGGGGACCGCGTGGCCTGCGCCGGGGGCGGTTTTGCCACGCACAGCGAAATCGTGCGAATCCCGCGCAACCTTGCCGCCGTGATGCCGGAAGGTCCCGGCCTGCGGACCGTTCCGTTCGAAGAGGCCGCCTTGGCCACGGTGGCCGCGATCGGTCTTCAGGGAATCAGGCTGGCGGAGTTGCAACTCGGCGAGGTTGTCGCGGTCATCGGGCTGGGCTTGATCGGTCAGATCCTCGTTCAGCTTGTGCAGGCCAACGGATGCGCGGCGATCGGGATGGACCCGGGCGCCGAGCGATGCAGCCTCGCGGAACGGATGGGTTGCGCCGCAACCGCCCGATCCGGCGAGGAGATGGAGGCCGTGGCGGCCCGCGCATCGAACGGCCGGGGCGTGGATTCGGTGCTGATTGCCGCGGCAACCCGGAGCAGCGAACCGGTTACGCTGGCGGCGGAGATTGCGCGCGACCGCGCCAGGGTCGTGGCCATCGGGGCCGTCGGATTCTCCCTGCCGCGCAAGCCCTATTACATGAAGGAACTCGATTTCCGCGTTTCCCGTTCCTACGGCCCCGGACGATACGACGTGGACTACGAGGAGAAGGGACGGGACTACCCCATCGGCTACGTGCGCTGGACCGAAGGCCGTAATCTGGCGGCGATCCTGCAGCTTCTGGCCTCGGGCCGGCTGGATTTCGCGCCTCTCATCACGCATCGCTTTCCCATTGACGAAGCCGACAAGGGATACGACCTCATCAGCGGCAAATCGGGAGAGCCGTTTCTGGGCGTCGTGATCACCTATCCCCATGAGCCCTCCGCGGAGCGTCGCATCGAATTGCCAGCCCCTTCCGGTTCCGTCGCCGGCGCGACGGGAGTCCGCGTGGGAATGATCGGGGCGGGCAATTTCGCCACTGCGACGCTGCTGCCGGCGATGAAGGCCGCGGGCGGAATCGAGTTTCGAGGCATCTGCGCGGCGGGTGGATCGAGCGCGCGCTCGGCCGGTCTGCGCCATGGATTCCGATATTGCTCCAGCGACGAGGCGGAGCTGCTCAGGGACGATTCGATCGATGCTATCGCCATTTCGACCCGGCCTTCGTCTCATGCGCGGCAGGTGGTGGCCACGATCGAGGCGGGCAAACACGTCTTTTGCGAAAAGCCGGTGGCGCTGAACGAGGGGCAGCTTGCCTCCATTGTTCAGGCTTGTGAGAAGCAGCTTCCCAACCGGTTGTTGCTGGTGGGCTACAATCGCCGGTTTGCGCCGCTCGCGCAAAGGCTGAAGGCTTTCGTCGGCGGTCTGGTCGAACCCCTGGTGATGAACTACCGCGTAAACGCCGGCTATCTTCCGCTCGACCACTGGGCCCACGACGTGGAGCAGGGAGGGGGAAGAATCCTCGATGAAGTTTGCCACTTCGTCGATTTTCTGGGTTTCCTCTGCGGACATCCGATTGTATCCGTCTCGGCATCCGTGCTTCCCAACGTCGGCCGCTACTCCAACGACAATCTCGCCGCTACGCTGCGTTTCGCGGATGGCTCGATCGGCACGGTCGTCTACGCCGCGAATGGAGACAAATCGTTCTCCAAGGAACGCATCGAGGTTTTCGCCCAGGGATGTGCAGCCGTTCTCGACGACTTCAGAACGCTCGAAACGATTCGTGACGGGAAGCGTTCGATCTCGAGGTCGCGGCTGCGAGTCGACAAGGGCCATCGCGGTGAGTGGAGCGCCTTTGTCGACGCGATCCGCAAGGGCGGTCCGTCGCCGATCCCCTTTCAGGAGATTGTGAACAGCACGCTGGCCATCCTTGCCGTGGCTCGCGCCTGCCGGGACGGGCTCCCGGTCGAGGTCGACACCGAGGGATTCATTTCCCGCGTGCGCGCAGGCGAGTGGAGCGCGGCGGATAGCGAAACATAGAAGAAGGAACAACCAGGGAAGCTATTCCCTGCCGGATTTCTTCCGGGCCACGCGCAGCGCCTCCGCAATCGCCTTTTCTGCGCGATTCTCGCGGCCCTCGGCCGACTGATAGTAGAAGATACCCATCAGATGACTGCGGCGCTGCGCTGCCGTCATGGCCCTCCATCCGGCCTCGGCCAGCGGCTGCCGTGCGAACGCCGCCTTCAGGATCGGCGGCGTCTCCTGTTCGCCTTCCATGGTCAGAAGCAGGCGCTCGGCCATCCGTTCGGCCATCTTCTGGCGCGACGCGGGATTTTTGACTTCGGCGACCATCGCGCCCAGCATTCTCCGCGTGTACTCGCTCAAGCCATCGAACCATTTGCGCAACTGCCGGTCGGCCTTCAGCGCCTTGTCGAGCTCCACAGGCATGAGCGCCGGCCGCTCCTCGAAGTCCGGCTCCAGCGTGATTTCCACCTTCGAGCCGACGCGCGCCTTCGCTCCCGCCTGCATGCGCTTGTTCACCAGCAGCATTCGACCTCCACTCTGCGGATAGGGAAACAGCGCTGTGCGAAAGGCAAAACCGTTGATCGTGCCGCGCACGCGATTGCCGCGCCGCTCCGGCCACTCCTCGGCAGGATCGAAGGGAATTCGTGCGATCACCCAGCGCAGTTCGTTGCCGAGCGCTTCGAGCATGGCGCGAAATTTCCTGGGCGCGGATTTCCTGGCGGGCATGGAGACGAAGCCAGTATGCGGCTGGCGCCCCGAATGGAGCAATCGCGAATTCCCGGGCAACGCCCGCGGTGGCAGGGTGGTTCCAATAGTGGTACCATTTCCTGGAGAACGTGACAGCTCAAAGAAGATCCTCGAGTCCATGAGGCGCGAACCGGGAAACGTCCGGTTCTCGGATCTTATGAAGATATGTGTTGAATGCTTTGGCGAGCCCCGCCAGCGAGGAACGAGTCACGCGATTTTCAAGACTCCCTGGCCCGGTGATCCGCGCGTGAACATCCAGAACGACAGGGGCAAAGCCAAAGCCTGCCAGGTACGGCAGGTCCTGAAGGCTATCGACAAAATTCGTGCTTCTGGAGCAACCGGCGATGAAATCGACGTCTAGAATGAAACCGAAACGGCGTCCCGATCATTACACCTATCGCGTTACCTGGTCCGCTGAGGACGGCGAACACGTCGGTCTCTGCGCAGAGTTTCCTTCGCTGTCCTGGCTGGCGAAGAGGCCGGATGCCGCGCTCGCAGGAATCCGGCGCGCTGTTGGAACTGCGGTCAAGGATATGGAATCCTCGGGCGAGCCCGTTCCCGTCCCGATCGCCGTCAAGCGCTATAGCGGTGAGTTCCGCGTTCGCATTCCGCCTGAAGTGCATCGCTCGCTCGCATTGCAGGCGGCCGAACAGGGCGTGAGTCTGAACCGCCTGGCCAGCGCCAAGCTGTCCGCTTGAGTCGCACACTAAACTAGGTTCATGGACGTTCTCTACGGCCTCCATCCCGTCGAGGAGGCCCTCAAGGCCGGCCGGCGGCGCTTCGACCACGTTCTGGTCGCCCGCGAGCGCCGCGACGACCGACTTGAACGACTCGTCGCCGCCTGCCGCCAGGCCGGAGTCCGCGTGCGCCAGGAGGCGCGCGAGCAGCTCACCCACGTCTCGCGGACGCAGGCCCACCAGGGAATTGTCGCGCTGGTGCGCCCGCACGAATTTCTCGCCATCGAAGACCTCTTCGAGTCCGATCCATCGCGTGCTGCGAATGGCGCCCGCCTCGTGCTGGCGCTCGACGGCATCGAGGATCCGCAGAACCTCGGCGCGTTGCTGCGCGTCGCGGACGGCGCCGGAGTCGACGGCGTCGTGCTCACCGAGCGGCGATCAGCGCCACTCACAGCCGCGGCCCTCAAGGCCAGCGCCGGAGCGGCCGAGCATCTGCGCATCGCGCGCGTGGTCAACCTGGTCCGCGCGCTCGAGGATCTCAAGCGCCACAATCTCTGGGTCGTTGGCCTCGACGAGCACGCGAAGACCGACTACGACCGCTTCGATCTCACCGGCGATTGCGTCGTCGTTCTGGGCCGCGAGGGCGCCGGCTTGCACGATCTCGTCCGCCGCACCTGCGATCACCTGCTGCGCATCCCCATGGCCGGCGGCGTCAGCTCGCTGAACGTCTCCGCTGCGGGCGCCGTCGTTCTTTATGAAGCGGCACGGCAGCGGCGGGCGACCGCGCCAGCGGCGGCCGCTCTCCACGGGCCTCGGCCCGCGTCAAAACCCGTGCTAAAGCAGAAAGGCCTTGGTTCATGAAGTATTGTTTCGCCGGCATGGTGGCAGCCCTCGGCATCTGGGTCATGCTGCAGCCGGCTCCCTGCACGGCCCAGAGCCAGCCGGCGTCGTCGCCTCAAACCTCGCCGCCCAACCCGCCGGCGCAATCGAAGGGCCAGGTCATTTTTTCGCGCTCTGTCGACGAGAACGGCAATGTCTCGACGCAGACCGGAACGGTGGATGCGCAACCCGGGATTCAAAACGTCGCGGTTCCCACCGCAGAGGACGCCGACCGGCGCGCGATCACGTTCACCGGCCTCGATCTCGACGTACACCTGCGCACCGCCGAACAGCGCATCGCCGTGCGCGCGCGGCTCAACGTCCGCAACGACGGCAAGGACCCGCTTGCCCGCATCCCGCTGCAGATTTCGTCGTCGCTCCGGTGGGAGCGCATTCGGGTCGAAGGTCGCGGTATCGCTTTCACCGTCGCCACGCTCAACTCCGACACCGACCACACCGGCCAGCTCCATGAAGCCGCTGTGCCGCTCGCCGCGCCACTCGCGCCCGGCGCCAGCCTTGCGCTCGATGTGACGTATTCGGGCACGGTTCCCGCCGACGCCAAACGCCTGCTCGCCATCGGAACCCCGGACGAAACGGCCCTGCTTTCCGACTGGGACCAGATCGGCGTCGACTTCACCGGCTTGCGCGGCTTCGGCAACGTTGTCTGGTATCCGGTGTCAAGCGTTCCGGCCATTCTGGGCGACGGCGCGCGCGTCTTCGACGAGATCGGCGAGCACAAGCGGCGGCTCGTGGGCGCGCGATTCCGGTTGCATCTCGCCGTTGAATATCCGGCAGACCAGCCGCCTACGGTGGCGCTCATCGACGGCCACTCCGTCCCGCTCGCGGTCACCGGCGGCTCCGCAAACGGGGAAGTCGATGGTGTAGCCACGACAGACCTCGGTCCGATCACTCTCGGATTCGAAGCGCCCAGCCTGTTCGTCGCCATTCGCGCTCCTCACGCAGGCCCGCACGTGAATGTGTGGACGCTCATGGGAAACTCCGCCGCTGCCGAACCGTGGGCCGACGCGGCGGCCGCAGTCACTCCATTCCTCGAGGGCTGGCTCGGAGACCGTCCAGCCGCGCGACTCACGGTGCTCGACCTGCCCGATCCGCAGGACGCGCCCTTTGAAACCGGCTCCATGCTGGCCGCGCCGGTGCGGCAGGCCTCGCCCGATACGCTCGAGAGCGCCCTTGCGCATGGGCTCACCCATGCGTTTCTCCACGCCGGAGCTCAACCGCCTCCTGCGTGGCTCGACGAAGGCGCGGCGACCTTCATGGAAACGCTGTGGGCCGAAAAGGAGCACGGCCGCGAAAAGGCCCTGGAAACGCTCGAATCGTCGCGTCAGGCGCTGGCGCTCGCCGAGCCCGGGAGTCCCGGCCAAAACCCGGGCCAGCCGCTGGCCTCGGCAATCTCGCCGATTTATTACCGCACCAAGGCCGCCTACGTGCTATGGATGCTTCGCGACATCGCGGGCGATGCGGCGCTCTCCGCGGCGCTGCGTGCGTATCTTCCCGGCGCCACGGCCGGCCGCTCTGCAATCGCTGCATCGTCGGGTCCGGCGACCGCTCAAGCCGCAGGTCCGCCGGGCGATCCGGCATCCGCGCCCGAAACGGCTTTCGCCAGTCCGTTCGCCAGAGCCGCCGCCGAATTGCAGCACGACGAAGCGAGTCTGTCCGCCGATGCCGCCGCTCGGCCTCCATTCGAGAAGCTCCTCGAACAGTCCGACGGCCGTCGCGATTTAACCTGGTTCTTCTCCGACTGGGTCGATGCCGATCGTGGCCTGCCCGATCTCAGCATCGCCAGCGTCTTTCCCGGTTCGGCCTCGGCCGACTCCTGGCTGGTCACCATGAACCTGGCCAACAACGGATACGCCGCAGCCGAAGTTCCGGTCACGGTCCGTTCCGCGGCCACATCCGTCACGCAGCGCGTGCTCATCCCGGCGCGCGGCAAGGTCTCGCGCCGCATCCTCATCCAGGGCAAACCTGTGCAGGTGCAGCTCAACGATGGGACAGTGCCTGAAACCCAGGCCAGCGTCCACGTGATGGACCTGGATCAAGCCGCGCAAAACCCGCAGCAGTGAACAATGCTTCGGGTCACTCGTACCGCAGCGCCGCCATGGGATCGACGCGCATGGCTCGGCGCGAAGGCACATAGGCTGCGACCAGAGCGATGGCGAGCAGGAGCATGGAGACGGCGGCATAGGAGATGCCGTCGAAGGGTCCCAGCCCGTACAACACCCCGCGCAGCAGATACGAATCTCCCGCGGCGAGCGCCATGCCGGCCAGCAGGCCGGCCAGCACCGGGCGCGTACTGTCGCGCACCATCAGCGCACCGATCTGCCCTTTTCTCGCACCGAGCGCCATGCGGATGCCAACCTCGCGCGTGCGCAACACCACCATGTAGCTGACGGATCCGAAGATGCCCATCGAAGCCAGCACCAGGCCGAAGATGCCGATGGTTATGGCGATCAGGGCAATGATACTCGACCCGAAGAACGCACTCGTCTGGCGAAGCATCGCCTCCAGCGTGGAGGTCGTCGCCACGATGTTCGCATCGATGCTTTCGAGCAGCGGACGAATCGCATCCATCGCGTGCGTGGGATCGTCGCGCGTGCGAATCAGGATCGGGAACTCATCCTCGCCGCCTTGCGGCATCGGCAGGTAAACCTGTTCGGAGTCGCTGCCGTCCATCTGCGAGCCACGTATCTCGCGCGCCACGCCGATCACCTCGTACACGCGCCCATCGGGGACGATCTCCTCGCGCGGATGCCAGCCGAAGAAGTCTGTGCCGAGCCGCAGCGTGCGCCCGATCGGATTTTGTCCCGGCCACAACCCTTTCGCGACCGACTCGCTCACGATCGCGACCGGCTGCGGCTCGCCGGATTGCGACTGAAACCCTCGCCCGAAGAGCAGCGGAATCCCCAGCGTGGCAAAGTAGTTCGGGCGCACATAAGTGTAGTAGAGATACGCCCGCGTATTGCGTGGCGTGGGCTTCTGGCCATCGAGCGAAACCGCTGCGCCGCGAAGTGCATTGTCGTCGGGCGCGCGCCCGAAGGTAACGGATTCGACACCCGGCAGCGCAGCGACGCGTTCGGCAAGCGTCCTTGCGATCGCCGCCCTGCGCTCCGCGTTGTACCCGGTCTCATCGGGAAATTGCAGACTGAGATCGATGACGCGCTCGCCTTCGTAACCCGTGTCCATTCTGAGCGCGCGTAGCGAGCCATGGACCAGCATGCTTCCGGCAATCAGCAGCACCAGCGAGACCGCGACCTGCGCAGCCAGCAGAACATCGCGAAGCCGCCGGCCGCGCGCCGGCGAGATGGCCGCATTGGCCTTGAGCGCGGCGGCGAGCGCCGATCGCGAGCTCTCCAGCGCCGGCGCCAGCCCGAAGAGCACGCCGGCGAAGAGCGAGACTCCGAAGACGTAGGCAAAGGTCGCAAGATCTGGCCGCACGTGAACCACAAAGGTCGCCATGTTGGGCGGCAGCAAATCCTCGGTCAAACGCGCCAGAGCTGCCAGCACCGCCCAACTTGCCAGAAAGGCCAACGCGCCGGCAATCAGCCCGAGCAAGGCGCTCTCGGTGAGCAGTTGCCGGACAAGGCGGCCACGCCTGGCCCCCAGTGACATGCGCAGCCCGAGTTCATTCTGCCGCGCCGCGGCACGCGCCAGTTGCAGGCTGGCCACATTGGCGCAGGCGATCACCAGCACCAGTCCGGCCGCCAGCATGACCAGAAAGATCGCAAACTTCGGCCCCGGCGGCAGCTTGTGCGGCAGCGGTGAAGCGGGAGAAAGCTGCGCCTCGGCCGGCTTGCTCAAGTCCGAATGAGGATCGTGCAGGCTGCGAATGTGGCCGGCCAGCAGATTCATCTCCGCCTGGGCTTCGCTCAGACTCACGCCCGGCGCCAGGCGGCCGAAGATGCGGCAGCACTGCGAGTTCCGGTCACGCAGCAGATGGTCGCTGGGATGCACCAGGGGCTCGAGGCTCAGCGGCATCCAGAAATCGGGCACGCCGACACTGGTTCCCACAAAGTCGTGCGGGGCGATGCCGATGATGGTGAAAGCGGCGCCATTGAGCCGGATCGCCTTGCCCAGGATCGACGGATCGCCGGCAAATCGCGTTTGCCAGTAGTTCTCGCTGATCAGCAGCGCGGGCGCCTTCGCAACCTCGGCTTTGTCTTGTGCGGTAAAGATGCGCCCGCGAATGGCCGCCACGCCCAGAACCGAAAAGAAGTTCTCGCTCACGATCGATGCCGTTGCCAGCTCGGCGCGGGTGCGCGATTCGAATGGCGGCAAGAGTCCCCACCGCTCGAACAGCGAATTGCCTGAGGCCTGGCGCTGGCTCTCATCTCCCCCCGCGCCGGTCAGGATCAGCGGTTCGAACTCCTGCGCGAGGGCAATGAGCCCGGAGAACGATCGAAGACGGTCGCGATACTCCTCGTAATCGGGATAGCTGAAGTCGGCATCGACCGTGCCCGACTGGCGAACCATGGCCACATTGACCATGCTGCCCGAGTCGCGCGCGTCGATTCCACGCGCGAACAGGGCCTTGTACGCGGTAAACACGGCCGTGTTCAGCCCGATGCCGAGCGCCAGCGCCAGCACCGCAATCGCGGTGAAGCTTACGTTGCGGAACAGCATGCGCATGCCGTAGCGCGCGTCCTGGAGGATCGATCGAATCAGCATCATGGAACGACTCTGTTTATGATGACGCAGCGACATGGCAATTTGTGACGAGCATCTCCGCCGGGCCTGCCGCGCTGGCGCGATCGTCCTTCGCAAAGCCGGCCGGACAGTGCTTGCACACTTCGAACCGATTACCATGGAACACAGCGCCCCATGAAAGACTCGATCCACGTTTCCAAGGAGAACTACCTCAAGGCGATCCTCGAGGCGGAAGCCGAAGGCCGACAGGTGATCCCCGCCACATTGGCGCATTGGCTCGAGGTCTCGGCTCCCGCGGTGACCATGGCCCTTAAACGCCTGCGCCGCGACGGGTTGGTCGAGATGGGCGCCGACGGTATCGTTCGACTCACTGCGGCCGGCCGCGAGACCGCCTACCGGACCGCGCTGCGCCACCACCTCATTGAGCGCATGCTGAGCGAGCTTTTCGGCATGGAGTGGTACCAGGTTCACGAGGAGGCCGAACGGCTGGAGCACGCCGTCTCGCCCGCATTCGAGGCCAAGCTTCTCGAGCGGCTGGGCAACACAGGCACCTGCCCGCACGGCAATGCCGTGCTGCCCGAAACGCCCGCTGAACGCAAAAAGCGCGGCGAGATTCCGCTTTCCGAGGCGGCCGCAGGCGGGCGCTACACAGTTGTCAGCCTGCACGAGCGCGATCCCAGGCTGCTGCTCTTTCTGCACTCAAGCGGCATCGACCCCAACAATACCTTGCGTGTTCTGAGCCAGAATTACGATCAAACCGTTTCGATTGAGCTGCCTGCAGGGACTTCCATCCTCGGCCGCCCGGCTGCGGAAGCGGTCTGGCTGCGTCCGGCCAGCCAGGCGTAAGTAAAAATTAACAAAATAGTATTAACCATACTTAACAAGCTGTGGCATACTATGGCTGAACGGATGGTTGGTCACCTTCCCCGCTTGCCATGGCCGCCGATCTCTCCATCGCGATCGCCAAACCCTCGTTGCCCGAGGTGCATGCCAGTGTCCGCATTTCGCCCTCGCCGCTGTTCTGGCGGCGGCTGATCGGCTTTCTGGGCCCGGGTTTCCTGATCTCCGTCGGCTACATGGACCCCGGCAACTGGGCCACCGACATCGCCGGCGGTTCGCGCTTCGGATACACGCTGCTCTTCGTCATCATGGCCTCGAATCTGATGGCCATCCTGCTGCAAAGCCTCTCGCTCAAGCTCGGCGTGGCCACCGATCGCGACCTGGCCCAGCTATGCCGCGAAACCACCAGCCTCCCGGTAAGCTGGGCGCTGTGGATCCTCGCCGAGATCGCCATCGCCGCCTGCGATCTGGCCGAAGTCATCGGCTCGGCGATCGCGCTTAATCTGCTCTTCCACATTCCGCTCTTCTACGGCGTGCTGATCACCGGCCTCGACGTGCTGCTGATCCTGCTGCTGCAGCGCTGGGGATTCCGCTACATTGAGGCGCTGGTGATCGCGCTCATCGGCACCATCCTTCTTCTGTTCGTTGTGCAGGTGTTTTTCTCGCGCCCCGAGCTTTGGCCGGTGCTGCGCAACCTGGCCGTTCCCTCACCCTCGATCCTGACCAATCCGGCCATGCTCTACATCGCCATCGGCATGCTGGGCGCAACGGTGATGCCGCACAACCTCTACCTGCACTCCTCGATCGTGCAGAGCCGAAGATACAAGCGCACGCCCGAAGGCCGCCGCGAAGCCATCCGCATGGCCAACATCGATTCGGCGCTCGCCCTTACCATTGCGCTCTTCGTCAATGCCGCGATTCTCATCGTCGCCTCGGCGGTCTTTCACCGCAGCGGGCATTTCGAGGTTGCCGCCATTGAAGATGCCTTCAGGCTGCTGTCGCCGCTGGTTGGCGCAGCCGGCGCAAGCACGCTCTTCGCCGTGGCGCTGCTCGCCTCCGGGCAAAACTCATCGATCACCGGCACGCTCGCCGGCCAGGTGGTGATGGAGGGCTTCGTGCAGATGAAAGTGGCGCCCTGGCTGCGCCGCCTGATTACGCGCTCGCTGGCCATCATTCCCACGATCATCGTGGTCTGGTTCATGGGCGAGCGCGGCACCGAAGACCTGCTGCTCTTCAGCCAGGTCATTCTCTCGCTGCAATTGAGCTTCGCCGTCGTCCCGCTGGTCCACTTCACCTCGAGCCGCAAGTTCATGGGTCAGTTCGTCAATCGCTCGTGGCTCAAGGCGCTGTCGTGGTCGGTCGCCGTTCTCATTGCCGCGCTGAATGGATGGTTCCTGTTGCTGATGGCGCAGGGCAAGGCTTAGAGCCCAGCGACCAGATCTTCAGACTATCTCGATATCCCTGAATATGCTCCGGCTGTGCGAAGCTAATCGAATAGCATGGCCGCGCCTGCATCTCTTCATCGTTACAAGTGGTACGTCGTCGCCATGCTGTGGTGGATCGCGTTCTTCAACTACGCAGACCGCCAGTCCATCTTCTCGCTCTTTCCGCTTCTCTCCCGCGAATTCCGGCTGAACGATGTGCAGCTCGGCCTGCTCGGCTCGTCGTTTGCCGCCGTCTACGGCATTTCCGCTCCCCTCATGGGATTCATTGTCGATCGCGTCCAGCGCAAGGCGTCGATCCTCGGCGGCCTGCGCATCTGGAGCCTCATCTGCATGGCGACCGCGCTCTCGCGCTCGTTCGCTTCGCTGATCTTCTTTCGCGCCGCCGAAGGCCTGGGCGAGACGATCTACTTCCCTGCCTCGATGTCGTTCATCAGCGACTATCACGGCAAAGGCACACGCTCGCGCGCCATGGGGCTGCATCAGACCAGCGTCTATATCGGCACCATTGCCGGCGGATTCTTCGCCGGGCTCATCGGCCAGCGCTACGGGTGGAGATCTTCGTTCGTCGTCTTTGGCGCGGCGGGCATCGTGTTGAGCTTCATTCTCAGCCGGCTGCTCGTCGAGCCCGCCCGCGGCGCCGCCGATCTCGCCGATACGCAATCTTCTGCGATCCCACCCTTGCAGCGATCTGAAGCTCACGGCGAGGGTGGGGCACCCACTATCTCGTTTTGGAATTTTCTCCAACTCATTCCTGCGCGACCGTCGCTGGCGCTCTGCATGGCCGGGTTTCTCTTCCAGAACTTCACCACGATGGTTCTCTTCACGTGGATGCCGACGCTGCTCTTCCGCAAGTTTCATCTCTCGCTTGCGCTCGCCGGCCTCACGGCAACCGTCTTTGTGCAGTCGGCTAGCATGATCGGTTCGCCGCTCGGCGGCTGGCTCGCCGATGCGCTGCGCAGGCGCATGGCAGGCGGGCGAATGCTTGCGCAGGCCATCGCTGCCGGCTTCGAGATCCCCTTTGTGGCCGTGTGCGCGCTGACGCAGTCATGGACCTTGCTGATCGCCAGCCTCCTGCTCTGGGGCGGCTTCAAAGGCATCTACGAAGCGAACATCTTCGCTTCGGTCTTCGACGTCGTTCCTCCCGAAGCGCGGGGAACGGCGACGGGCTTGATGAATCTGGTGGGCTGGCTCGCCGGGGCCGGCACGGCTCCGGTCACCGTGGGCCTGCTCGCCGGGCGCATCGGCCTGAGCCGCGCTGTTGCGCTCACCGCCGCAGCCTGCGCGGCAGCGTGCATCCTGCTTCTGGCAGCCGCTCTGGTTTTTGCCCGGCGCGACACGCTGTCGCTCGAATCCGCGCTTGCGTCACCGGCCTCGAATAGAATCGGATGAGGCATCGCACGAGGAGAACTGTGCATGAAGGCACTCGTCAAGAGCAAGGCGGAGCCGGGCCTGTGGCTGGAAGAGATTGCCAGGCCGGCGATCGGCATCAACGACGTGCTGATCCGCGTGCGCTATACCGGCATCTGCGGCACCGACGTGCATATCTATAACTGGGATGAGTGGGCGCGGAAAACCATCCCCGTGCCCATGGCGATCGGGCACGAGTTCGTCGGCCAGATCGTCGAGGTCGGCTCCAACGTCAGCGATCTCTATCCCGGCGATATCGTCTCCGGCGAGGGTCACGTGGTATGCGGCCGCTGCCGCAACTGTCTCGCGGGCCGTCGCCATCTCTGCGCGCACACCCACGGCGTGGGCGTGAACCGCCCCGGCGCCTTCGCCGAGTTTATTGCGCTGCCCATGACCAACATCTGGCGGCACGATTCCAGAATCGATCAGGAAGTCGCCGCCATCTTCGATCCCTTCGGCAACGCCGTGCACACCGCGCTCTCGTTTCCCGTGCTCGGCGAAGACGTGCTCATCACCGGCGCGGGGCCCATCGGCATCATGGCCATTCCCGTGGTGCGCCACGCCGGCGCGCGCCACGTGGTCGTCACGGATCTGAATCCCTTCCGCCTCGAGCTCGCCGGCCGCATGGGCGCCACGCTTGCCGTCGATCCCACCAGGACTCCGCTCGCCGACGTGCAGAAGCAGCTCGGCATGATGGAAGGTTTCGACGTGGGACTGGAAATGTCGGGCAATCCGCAGGCGCTGCGCGACATGATCGCCAACATGAGCCATGGCGGCAAAATCGCCGTACTGGGCATTCCCTCCAAGGACGTTACGCTCGATCTGCGCGCCGTGATCTTCGACATGATCACCATCAAGGGCATCTACGGCCGCGAGATGTACGAGACCTGGTACAAGATGAGCGTGATGCTGGAGTCGGGCGTGGACATCACGCCGGTGATCACGCATCGCTTCTCGTACAGCGACTTCCAGAAAGGCTTCGACGCGATGATCTCCGGCCAGGCCGCCAAGGTCATCCTAGACTGGACCAGCCTGGCGTAGTTACCGCGTCGTTCCGCTCTCACGCCGGCTTCGCTGCCGCCTGCCGGGGACTCAGTACATCCAACTGCACTCGCGGGTGAAAGCGGTCGTCTCCGCGCGACGCCATTTCCCGCCGGCTTTCCCGGCCGCGAAGATGCCGCCGCTGCCGCAAAAGCTGCCGCACATCCTCACAATCGAAACCAATGCCTCCGTGTGCGCGCGGTTGAATCCCGGAACGCCCAGAAAGCGCACATTCGCGATTTGTCTGTATCCGTCGCATTGCGCGGCATTGTGAAAGTGCGTGTCGAGGCAACTTTGAACCGTGGACGCCTCGACGCGCGAAATCAGCCGGTATCCTTGCGGGATCGTGAACCTGGGCTCCCAACGGTGGCTTTGCCGGTTGGCGGCTGCAAAGGCGTCGGCCATTTCGCGCTCCTGCGGCGTGGATGGCTGCAGGCAACTGCCGTTCACCTGCGGGATGTCGGTCACAGAATCCTCCGAGAAGACCAGCGGATCCTGCGTCGAAGCCTGATAGAGAGCGGAGTAGACCTCGTACGCATCTTCCGGCGCCGATCCGCCTCCCGGCTGGTTCAGCGGACTGGCCAACGACAGATCGGCAATCGGCCCGGGAGCCGGCGCCTTCGCAGGGAGCCGCCAGACGATACGTGCGACGAGTATCGCCAGCGTCGCCGCGATCACCGTTGCGCACGCCCACAAGCCGCGTTTGAGACGTCGATGCGTCGCCCGAGTGTCCATCCGCCGCAATTCGAACTGACCGTCGAATGTCCCCGCCAGACATTATCGCTCTCATGTTTCTGAGTGGACGGTGGAAACACGCGGCGGCGGAAAGTGCGCCCGATGACGCAATCGCTTCGCGGTCCGGCTTATGGCTTTCCCTGTTTTTCCGGCGCCAACGGCAATCGGATATGGAATGTGGTCCCCTTGCCCACTTCGCTGTCAAAGGTCAGCGTCCCCTTGTGACGCTCCACGACGACCGAGCGCGCAATCGCCAGGCCCTGACCGGTGCCGCGTCCCACTTCCTTGGTGGTGAAAAAGGGATCGTAGATCTTGCCGCGAATTGCCTCGGGGATGCCCGAGCCGGTGTCGGAAATGCTGATCAGCACCATGTCGCCTTCGCTCGCCGTGCGCACCCGAATGCGCCCCTTCCGGCCGTCTTTCACCACATCGGCAATGGCGTGCGCGGCGTTGACGAGCAGATTCAGGAAAACCTGATTGAGATCGCTGACGTTGCAGACGACCAGCGGCAATTCGCCAAAATCGGATTCAATCTCGGCGACATATTTCAGCTCGTTCCGCGCCACCGTCATGGTGCTTTGCAACGCCCGGTTGAGGTCGGCAGCAGCCATCTCCCTGGCTTCCGGGTGCGCGAATTCCTTCATGGCGCGCACAATCGTCGCCACCCTCTCGACGCCATCCAGAGTCTGCGCCAGCGCCGACGGGATTTCCCCCAGCAGATAACTGCAATCCGTCTCCTCCTCGACGCGTTGCACGCCGGCCAGAAGATCGGGGCCGACCGGGCCGGCGGCAAACGCGTCGCGCAATTCCCTGTAGCGGCCGAGAACAGCTTCGAGCGACGCGAAGGCATCGCGCAGAAAGCGCACATTGTCGCCGATGAATTGCACCGGAGTGTTGATTTCATGGGCGATTCCCGAACCCAGGCGGCCCACGGACTCCAGCTTCTGCGCATTGCGCAACTCCATTTCCGCAATCTGGCGACCGGTAATGTCCCGCGCGATTCCCTGAACGCCAATCGGGATTCCGTCCTCATAGATCAGCCGCGGGTTCACTTCGACCAATACGCGGCGGCCGTCCCTGGCGATCATCTCGACTTCGGCCTTGACACGCTGTTCTCCCGCCAGCAGCCGGGCTCGCGCTTGCCGGAAAGCGTCCCGCGATGCAGGAGCAACCCACTGCCAGACGGTTCGTTGAGCCGCTTCCTCCTGCGAACAAGCGAACATCAATTGGCCGGCGCGATTCAACGCCGTGAAGCGCCCGTCGAGATCGGTGGTATAGACAACGTCGCTTGCGTTCTCGAAGAGTTCGCGATAGCGCGCCTCGCTCTGGCGCAATGCTTCTTCCGCCCGTTTTCGCTCCGTGGTGTCCTCAACATGAGTAACAAAATGCGAAGGCTTGCCGGAGCCATCCAGTACGGCGGAGATATTGAGACGAACCCAGACCACTTTGCCGCACTTGTGGATGTATCTTTTTTCGAGATCGAGAGTGGTGGCTTCGCCTCGACGGAACCGATCCGCCACCCGACAGGAACGCTCGAGGTCGTCGGGATGAGTGATTTGCTGCCAGGCTCCGGCTTGCAACTCTTGCGACGAGTAACCCAGCATCTGGCACAGTGCCGCGTTGGCGTGCAGGAACCGGCCATCCAGCGCGGTCATGCACATGCCGTAGGGCGCCTCTTCGAACGCGGTCCGAAAACGGTCCTCGCTCTCCCGAAGCGATGCTTCGGCGCGCTTGCCCTCGATAAACTGGGCCACGATGTGGGCGACGGATTCAAGAGCCTGCACCGCGGCGGTCGACAGCGGATCGCGGGCCAGCACTGCCATGACGCCCAGGATGCGATCCCCGACCCGGAGAGGATAGCCTGCAAAGTTCGGGATTCCGTCCTGCCGGGTCCGTTCGCGGTCCTCCACCCGGCGATCTTCAGGCTCATTGCGACCTGGCCAGGGCTCGCCGCTCCCGGCGATTTGCAGGATGATCGGCCACTGGAACAATGCCTGTGCGCTTGCGCCATCCATCGGCGCATCCGGCCCCGCACCCGCCTGCCATTCGGGGATGCCTTCCCGTCCGCTGACAGTCCAGATGCCGACGAACGCGGCGTTGGCGTGGGCGGCCAGGATCGCGGCGCATCTTTGCAAGCTTTGTTGCAGGCCTGTGGCGGCGTTGAGCGCTACTCCCAGTTCCGCAATCAGCGTCGCCAGACGGTGCCGTTCGGCCATGGCCGACTCGGCCTGCTTGCGTTCCGTGATGTCCTGATAAAGAGCCAGGAGCCCGCACGTCTTGCCGTCCATCCGTACCGGTGCGGCAAAGATCTCCACGTCCATCAAGGCGCCATCCTTGCGGCGGCGACGGACGGCGGCGTGCAGGCCTCCCTCGGTGAAACATCGCCCGGTCAAGCTCGCGGACTCCGCGGCAAACTCCGTCGGAACGATCAGGTCATCCAGTCTGACGCCCCGACTCTCCCCGGATGTGTAACCGAACAGCTTTTCAAATGCGGAGTTGGATATCCGGACGCGCAAGGCCGCATCCAGGACAAGGATACCCAAGGGACTCATTTCAATCAGGGAGTTGAGATAGTTCGTCCGCTCCCTGAGGACGGTCTCCGCGCGTTTCCGTTCCGTAATGTCGAGAAAGCTCTCCAGAAGATGAGGCCTGCCCGAGATCGTCACGGGGCTGACCGTCTTGATGATGGCGCGCTGCTCTCCGGTCGATGTGAGCAGGATGCGTTCGGAGTTGTCGACCGGCTGTCCGAGGTCGGTGACCGGGCAATGGCCGCATTCTGCCGGACACACGAACTTGTGGCAAATGGCGCCCACGACATTCGCGCGCGACATGCCGATCATCTTCAACGCGATGGGATTGGCATCGACGATCCGGTGGTTCCCGGGATCGATGATGAGGATGCCGGTCTCCACGCCCTCGAAGATGGCTTGAAGCCGGCTCTGCGACTCCTCCAGGGCTCGCTGCAAGTCGCGGGCATCCTGCAACTCGCGAAGCGGATGGGGTCGGCCGCACTCGGGGGCGTCGTCGTCGCGGCTCATACCGGGACCATGACAGGCCATGACGCAGGGAGCGGGATCGCCGTCGAACCGGTGCAAACGTAGGTCACGGTAACCTGCCGCTTCTTCCGATTCCATGAGAAGCACGTCACAGTTAGCGGGTTCTCAATATCAATCTGACTTCGCTTAGAATCGGCAAATTCTGTCGATGATGATCAAGATCGGCAAATCCGGAAGGAACTTGAAGGGAGTCAATTTCCAGACAGCGGAGCATCAGGGTTCCTTCTCCGGTTCGGTCAGAATCGTGACCCAGAAGAATCCGTCGGGCGAATCGAAGGCGCATTGCAGCATGAGCTCGGCCCGGCAAAAGCGCACCCGATAGTCTCCTCCATCCACGACCGAAGGCATGGAGAGGCTGATGCCGCGCGTCACGACGCATTTGAGATTCCCGCCGATCATGTTGGCCACTTCTCCCAGCACGTCCCGAACCGTGTCGTCCACGGTATCGGGCAAGTCGATCGACAGGAATCGGGCCGCGAAAGCGCAGGCCTGCCGGCGATCGCACTCGAGCAAGACCACTCCATTCCAGTCGCCCGACAGATGCACGGCCGCCGTCAGGCGGTTGCCGTCCGGCGACCAGGGGTCGGAAGATGGCACGATCTCCAGGCCGATCATGGTGGAGAAAACCGACTGGACGATCTGAACCAGATCGGAGACCTCGATGCATACCTTCATCGCAGACGCTGACATTGGCGATTCTCCTCACTTGGCGACATAGACGGTCGCGGCTCCAATGCTCCGCCGCTCGAACCAGCGGTCGACGCCGATCGCCGTCTCGGCCCCGCCGAGCAGCAGCCAGCCGCCGCGAAAGAGCGTGGCGTGGAGCTCGCGCAGGATCTGGTCCTTGGTCCGGGCGTCGAAGTAGATCATGACGTTGCGGCAGAAGACCAGATCGAACGGTCCGAGCGCCCGCATGCTCTTGCGCAGGTCGATCAACTCGAACTGCGCCAGCCGGCGCGCTTCCTCGCCCAGTTGCCATTCCATGCCCGCGCGGCGGAAGTATTTGACCAGCAGGGACGCCGGCAGCCCGCGGTTCACTTCGATCTGCTGATACTTGCCTGTCCGGGCGCGTTCCACGACTTTGGAGGCAAAATCGGTGCCCAGAATCTGAAGGTTCCAGTTGCCGAATCCTTCTTCCAGCAGCAGCATCGCGAGACTGTAGGCTTCCTGTCCGGTGGACGACGCCGCCGACCAGAACCGCATTCTTCTCGTATCGCGCCGCTCTTCCCGCAGGCGAGGCAGCAGAACCGACCGGATGGAATCGTACTGGGCCGGATCGCGGAAAAAGTACGTTTCGTTGGTGGTCATCGCCTCAACCACCCGGCGATTGACTTCCGTTTCCCGCCCTGCCTTGAGCAGCGTGCACAGATCGTTGATCGAACCGAGCCCGAGCTGCCTTACGATGGGCGAGAGCCGGCTTTCGAAAAGGTACTGCTTGTCGTCCTCGAATACGATGCCGGCCTCGGAATAGATACGATCCCGCAGGAACCGATAGTTGTCGGAAAAAATCGGGACTGTCTCGACCGCGGACATTCTGTCTGTCTCCTAACGCAGTTCCACCCGGCGCAGAACTTCGGGAATCATCTGATCCAGGGGCAGGACGCGGTCGGCCAGGCCGGCATTGACAACCGCTCCCGGCATTCCCCACACCACGCTCGACGCCTCATCCTGGGCGAGGACGGTTGCTCCCTTTTTCCTCAGCACTTCGACACCGCGCAAACCGTCCTGCCCCATGCCGGTGAGGATCACGGTGAGAGTGGCCCCGCCGTAGGTTTCGGCGAGCGAAGCCAGCAGGGCGTCGACGGCGGGACGGCAGGAGTTGAGAGGCGGCGACTGATCGAGACGGATCGATACGGCATCGCCCGCCGCCGCGACCTTCATGTGATAGTCGCCGGGAGCGATGAAAATCCGGCCCGGCTTTACCGGCATGCCGTTGGCCGCTTCGGAAACCGGGAGCCGGCAGGTTGCGTCCAGCCTGTCGGCGAGAAACCGCGTGAACAGCGGCGGCATGTGCTGCACCACGAGCACGGGAAGCGGAAAATCGCCCGGCAGTTGGGGCAGCACCGCGCCCAGAGCGGTCGGTCCTCCGGTGGAGACGCCGATGGCCAGCGCCCGCGGCCGCGGACGCGGGCCTTGCGGAACCACCGCGGCCAACGATCCGTTTGCTGTCTTCGGCGCGGCGACGATGCCGGCGCTCCCCGGAAAGCGGAAGAACTGCCGGATCTTCGGGAGCAGTTCCTGCCGAAGCCGATCCATCGAGCGCTCGAGCGACGGTTCATTGGTGACCTTTTGCACATAGTCGTCGGCGCCCAGTGTCAGCGCTTCGAGGGTGATGGCCGCTCCGCGCTCGGTGAGCGTGCTGAGCATGATCACGCGCAATTGGGGATACTCGCGGCGCAGGCGCCGCAGCGTTTCCAGTCCGTCCATCTCCGGCATTTCGATGTCGAGAGTAAGAACATCGGGATTGAGCTGCGGGATCCGCTGCAGGGCGATGGCGCCGTTCGATGCGGTGCCGACCACGTTCAGTTCCCCATCCTGCTCGAGGGCGTGCGTGACCAGGCGGCGAACAACCGCGGAGTCGTCCACAACCAGAACCCGGACCCGCTCTCCGGGTTGAAGAACTCGCCTGATGGTCAACGCCACGCCTCGCTCCTCAGCCTCGAACACCGGTCATGTGGAGCTTCTCGAGAAGAATCTCCTTCGTGAAGGGCTTCATGACGTACTCGCTGGCTCCGGCCTCGAGCGCCTCGGTCATGTGATCCAGCTCCGTCTCCGTCGTGACCATCACGAAGGTGATCGACGCGAAACCCGGCCGCTGGCGCAGTTTTCTCAACAGCTCGATGCCTGTGACTTCCGGCATGTTCCAGTCGGCGAGGATCAGCTCCACCCTGATCCCTTCGCTTTCGATCATCTCCAGCGCGCGCTTCCCGTTCTCGGCCTCGACGACTTCGAATCCGATTTCCCGCAGCAGCCTGCCGATGAGCATCCGCATGGCCTTCGAATCGTCCACAACCATTGCCCTGGCCATGTTCCCCTCCAGGAAAAGGACAATCCGCCCATCGAACACGGCCGGGAAACGACCGGCCGTATTTCGAAAAGGCGAACGATCAGAAGGTGAACTTCGAGGTCACCATCTGCAGTTGAGACGCCATACGGCTCAGCTCCTGCGACGCTTTCTGCGTGTCGCTGGCGCCCTGGGTGGTGTTTTTGGCGGCCACGGCAACGCCGCCGATGTTCTTGGCGATGTTGCCCACCCCCTGCGCCGCCTCGGCCACGCTGCGGCCGATTTCATTGGTGGTCGCGGTCTGTTCCTCCACAGCCGAGGCGATGCTGTTGGAGATATCGTTGACCTGGTTGATGATGTTGCTGATCTCCTCGATGGCCTGAACAGCTCCGTGGGTGTCACCCTGGATGGCCTCGATCCTCTGGCTGATATCCTCGGTAGCTTTGGCGGTCTGCTTGGCAAGCTCTTTCACCTCGTTGGCCACCACCGCGAAGCCCTTGCCTGCCTCGCCGGCTCGCGCCGCTTCAATGGTGGCGTTCAGCGCGAGCAGGTTGGTCTGCTGGGCGATCGAAGTAATTACCTTGATGACATTGCCGATCTCCTGGCTGGACTCGCCGAGCTTTTTGACGGTGAGGTTGGTCGATTGCGCCACGCTGACGGCGTTCTTGGCCACCCGAGCCGACTCGTTGGCGTTCTTCGAGATCTCGCGGATCGATGCCTGCATCTCTTCGGAAGCCGATGCGACCGAGGCGACGTTGGCCGAAACCTGCTCGCTGGCCGCCGAGACCACGTTGGCCTGCGTGGCGGTCTCTTCGGCGTTGCCGGCCATCTGCTGGCTCACCGCCGTCAGCTCCTCCGAGGAAGATGCCAGCGCGGTGGCGTTCTCGGCCGTCACCTTGAGCGGCTCCACGACGACTTCGAGCATCCTGTTGATGCCCTCGATGATCTTGCGGAACTCGCCCGGATGCGCGGAGGCATTGGCGCGCGTTCCCAGCTTGCCGTCGGACGCGGCCTTGATCAGCGTCTCGGTATCGGCGATGAGAGCCTCGAGGTTCTCCATGAGCTGGATCAAGTTGGGTATCATCTCGTCCTGCTCGGAACGCTTCCCGACCTGCTTGAATTCGCGCAGCCTTCCCAAGTCGCCATTTGCAATGTGCTTTACGGCATCGACTACGCTGCGCACTCGTTCTTCGGTCGCATTCACCGCCGTCGCGACCTCGGCGAAGACGCCGGTGTATTTCCCCTCGACGCTCCGGGTGTAATCGTTCACCGCCATCCTCTGCAGGACCTGGTTGGCTTCCCCGAGCCCGCTCAGGCCATCAATGCAGGCGTTGATGCTTGCCGTCAACGCGGTAAAGTCGCCGCCGCAGGTTTCGGTGAGCTTGGGAGGAATCTCGCCCCGCCCGATACGATCGATGTGGCCGGCCATGGAGCGGAAGGCGCACTTCGCCGCGCTGATATCGGTGGCGAATTTGACGACCTTGAAGGGCTTGCCGTTCAGATCGAGGATGGGATTGTAGCTGGCCTGCAGCCAGACTTCCTTGCCGCCCTTGCCGATGCGCCTGTACTCGGCCGACTGATACTCGCCGCGGTTGAGCGCGGCCCAGAACTCCTTGTATTGGGCGGAGCGCCGGTACTCCTCGTCCACAAACATGCTGTGGTGACGGCCCTTGATCTCGTCGAGTGTGTAGCCCATCGTGTCGAGGAAGTTCTCGTTGGCGTCGAGGATCTTGCCGTCGAGGCTGAATTCGATGACCGCTTGCGCTTTGCGCGCGGCGGCAATCTGGCCCTCGAAGTCGGCGTTGCGCAGCTTCTGCGCGGTGACCTCGGTAGCGTATTTCACCACCTTGAAGGGCTTGCCGTTCATGTCCAGGATCGGGTTGTAGCTGGCCTGCAGCCACACCTCGCGTCCGCCTTTGCCGATGCGCTTGAATTCGTCGGCCCTGTATTCGCCGCGGTTGAGGGCGGCCCAGTTCTCCTTGTACTTCGCGGAGCGCACAAATTCCTCGTCCACGAACATGCTGTGGTGACGGCCCTTGATCTCGTCGAGCGTGTAGCCCATCGTCTTGAGGAAGTTCTCGTTGGCGTCGAGAATGTTTCCCTCCATGTCGAATTCGATCACGGCCTGCGATCTGCGAATGGCCGCAACCTGGCCGGCATAGTCGTAAAACCGCTCGCGGTCGATCTCCTGCTCCGCGACTTTGCCCCTGTGAGCATCGGCTGAGCGGCTCCGCGAGCTGCCGTTGCCGCCCCGGTCGTGAATGCGTTCATACTCCTCGTCCAACACTGCGGCTGCCGAAGAATCCCGGTCGGAGCGAAAGCGCCGGCCGTCATTGCCTTGCTTGTTCATGTGCTTCTCCTGTCTCGTCCGTTGTGTTCGCTTCGCCGTCTCCGGCAGCATTTCTCTCTGATTGCATCGCGGATGAAACTGCTTCCGCATTTCGCGCGCCGCACCCTCTCGCGCCGGCTACGCGGCGTTCCTTTCTTCCAGGTCCATCGCCTTTTCTACGTCGAGAACCAACATCAGCCGGTCCTTGAGCTTGTACACGCCCCGGATCAGTTGGCGGGCCGCCGGATCGAGGCTTTCCGGCGGACGCTCGTAGAGCGCGCGATCCACATCGAGCACATCGCCGATTTCGTCCACCAGCAGGCTCACCGCGCCGTCCTCGCTTCCGATCACCATGTTCATCGGGCTCTGGCCCTCGGCGCGATCGGGCAGCTTGAGCATTCGCCGCATATCGATCGCGGTGACGATCTGCCCGCGCAGGTTGATCAGGCCTTCGATGACCTGGGGGGCCAGCGGCACCCGGGTCATGTGCTGGAAGAGCAAGACTTCCTGCACCCGCAGGACATCGACGCCGAAGAACAGGTTGCCGACGAAAAAGGTCGAGAATTGGCTGGCGGCTTGGGTTTCCGGGCCGATGGATGCTGTGTTTCCGTTCGACATTTCTCATTTCTCCTGGCAGGCCAGCTCTCCGGCGTCCTGGGGATTCGGCGCGTCCGATCCCAGGCGCGCCACTGCTTCGAGAACGGCCTCCGAATCGGAGATATCGACAAGCTCCCGATAGCCCCTCGCCTGGCCGGATGCCGTCGTTGTGCGCCCGTCCAGATTCGTGAGGCCGAGAACGGGGATCCTCTGCCATTCCTGCCTGCCACGCAGGGCCGAGATCAGCTCGCCGCTCCCCTTCGGGGAAAGATCGAGCTCGGCGAGGACGACGTCGACCGGCTGCTTCTCCAGAACGCGAATCGTCCCGTCGAGATCGCCCGCTTCCACGACCCGATGACCGCCCATATCGAGGCTGCAGTGAATCAGGCTGCGCCGGAATTGGGATTTGGCCGCGACCAGAACGCGCTTGCCGGCTTCTCTTCTCCCGCGGTTGAACCACGCGCCCCCCGAGGACCGCAGAATGTGGTTGAGATCCAGAATGTCGGTGACCCGGCCGCCCAGCACCGCCGATCCCAGCAAACCCTTGCGGCTCGACTTTTCCCTGATGTCGATCGCCTCTTCCACTACATCGAGGATCTGGTCGACGACGATTCCGGCGCTGCGTTCCCCGTCGTTGAACACAACGACCTGGAGATGTCCGGCCGCCGGGGTTTCGTGGCCTTCTCCCGCGGACAACGCGTCGCGCAGGGAGATGAGCGGAAGGATGCGGCCCCGGTACTGAACCACCTGCGTGTCGCCGGCCTTTTCGATCGAGTCCTGGGAAAGCTCTTCAAGCCGCGAAACCAGCGACAGCGGAACGGCAAGGCGCTCGAACGATCCGGTGCGGAAGAGGAGCATGCGCTGCTTGCGCTCGGCCAGGAACTCGGTTCGCTGTTCGGCGGAGCCGCGGGACTGCTCGCGGATCTCCGACAGGACGCCGGACCGCTGGCCGATTCCGAGCACGTCGAGGATCAGGGCCACGCGGCCATCTCCCATAATCGTCGCGCCGGCATAGATGCTCAGCCCTTTCAACTGCTTGCTCAGGGGCTTGACGACGATCTCCTGGGTGTCGTTGATGCCATCGACCACCAGTCCGAACTGGCGGTCCTCGGCCTGCAGCACGATGATGTTGGTCGCATCGGCCTGGGCGCGCGACTTCAGACCCAGCACGTCGTTCAGACAGGCGATCGGCAGCAGCGTTCCCCGCCGGCGATAGACCGGCGTGCCGTGCACATGCTCGATGCGCTTGTCCGAGGAGTCGCTTTCCAGACGGATCAGCTCCAGCAGACTGACCTGGGGGATGACGAACCGCTCGCCGCCGCTGGTGATCACCAGGCCGGGAATGATCGCCAGGGTGAGCGGGATTTTCAGCTTGACCGTGGTTCCATCGCCCGGCTGGCTGACCATGTCGACGACGCCGCCGATCTTCTCGATGTGGGATTTCACCACATCCATTCCCACGCCGCGCCCTGAGACAGTGGTGACCCTTTGTGCCGTCGAGAATCCTGGTTGAAAGACCAGGTTCAGCGCTTCGCGGTCGCTTAGCTTCTCGGCCTGTTCGGGCCGCAGCATGCCTTTCTCGATCGCCTTCCGGCGCACCGAAGCGACGTCGATGCCGGCGCCGTCGTCGCTGATCTCGATGTTGACCTGTCCGCCTTCGTGGTAGGCGCGAAGCAGCAGTTTCCCGGCTGCCGGCTTGCCCACCGACGAGCGCACCTCCGGCGCCTCGATGCCGTGGTCGCAGGAATTGCGCACCAGATGGACGAGCGGGTCCTTGATGGCTTCGATGATGGTGCGGTCGAGCTCCGTCTCGGCGCCGTCCATCTCCAGCTGGATCTGTTTTCCCAGCGCCTGGGCCATGTCGCGCACCACGCGGGGCAGCTTGTTCCAGATCACCCCGATCGGCTGCATGCGCGTCTTCATCACGCCTTCCTGCAGCTCCGAGGTGATCAGGTTCAGCCGTTGCGCGGTGGCATTCAACGCAGGATCTTCGCGCTCGGAGTTGAATTGCAGGATCTGGTTGCGCGCCAGAACCAGCTCGCCGACCAGATCCATGAGGTTGTCCAGCAATCCCACTCCCACCCGGATGTTGGCATCGGCGATGGCCGACGATCTGGTGGCATCGGTCTCCGCCCTGGCGGCTTCCACGGCGCCGGAAGGGCTTTCGTCGCTCCCGGGACCCGGCGCCGGATTTGCCGCTCCGTCTTCGGCCAATGATGCGGACGCAGGCCTGTTTTGTTTCGTATCGGATGCGTTGACGGCCGCGCGCAGGCGTTCGGTCAGGTCCTCGAACCGCTCGGTGCCTTCCTCGTTGCTCGCTTCGATCGAGGCCAAAACCTTTCGGGTCGCGTCGACGGTCTCCAGAATCAGCGAAACAATGTGGCTGTCGAGTTCGCATTGACCGTCGCGCAGCCGGCTCAGCAGGCTTTCGGCCTGATGCGTGATCTTTTCCAGCGTGGAGAAGGCGAGAAACCCGCAGGTGCCCTTGATCGTGTGGATGGTCCGGAAGATGCTCGTCAACAGCTCCTTGTCTTTCGGTCTTTGCTCGAGCTCGACGAGCTCCTGGTCCAGGCGCGAGAGGTTCTCGTAGCTCTCCACAATGAATTCGCGAATCACTTCCTGATCCTGCATGTCCTTGCTTTCTCCAACCGGTCAGGCGCCGTCGTCGGCACAAGGGATGGTCAACGCGCGCCCTGTGGGTGTTGAATCCCGGCTTCAGGCGATCATCGGTATCGATCCGGTTGGATTATCGGCAACCGGGAGAAAAACTGTAGAAGGTCGATCGCGGGCGGCGAGCCTGTCGTCGGCTCTCTTTCATTCAGCCTTTCCCGGCCATTCCCCTCCGCACCGCGTTGAAAAGGCAAAATGCGGAATTCCGCGCTGCGCCATCCGCCTTCGTTTCAGATGGAGCCGGCGTACATGGCATCGATCCACCTCGGCTGCCCTCCGGAGCAAGCGAGCGCGTGCAAATCCATGCCCCGCCTGCCAGCCGGCATGCCATAAAAGTCATTAAATCCGCATGTCCGGGCGCATCGGGATTGCACAGTGTTCAAGCGCATTCCGTTTCGCACGATAACGGGAGAGACGCCAGTCCCGCCCGATTCCGCGCCCGCTTCTGCGCCTGGCGCGAACGGGAAGACTGCGCTTTTTTGCAATCGGAAAGGTTGTCTGTCCATGCGAGAATTGAAACCCTGGCTTGCCGGTCTGCTGATCTTGCCGGTCATGGCCGTGCCGCTCCATGCGCAATATGACAGAGGCGGAAAAGCCGTCGAGACGGAGCCCGGAGCTTCGAGTGAGAAGGCTGGAACCGGTCCCGCGACGGCGGCTCCGGCTTCCAACCCGGCCCTGAGACCAGCCGCGGCTCCAGGGGCGGCGAGTCTCTCGGCATTGGTCGATGTGCTCTTGACGAAAGACGTGCTCACGCCGGCGGAGGTCAAAGCCATCCGCAACGCGGCCCCCGCGGCCCAATTGCAGCTTCTGGTGCAAGCGCTCACGCGCAAAGGCGTACTGAACGCAGCGGACCTGGCGGGGGCGCCGACCGGAACCGGGGTCGTCACAGCCCCGACCGCGCCACCGGCCCCGGTCTCCGCCGCCGCGCCTCGCCCGAAACAGCAGGCCCCCGTGCCGCAACCCGAACTGGCGGAACTGAAGCCGCCTTCCGCAAAAGTGGTTCCGGCGATTGTTCCCCTGCGCGTTCTTGCTCTCGACCCTCCCAAATCCGGCGGCCTGGCCGGTCTCAAGGTCGGCCCGGTCACATTTACGCCCTATGGCTTCATTAAAGGAACTGCGGAGCAGGATAGCAGTTCGCCTAATGGCGACGACTTTCCCATTCCCGCCGGTCTCATGTTGCTGCCCGGCAGCAACACCGGCCCGAATGCCGATCCCGAGTTCCATATGAAAGCGCGTCAAAGTCGCATGGGAGTGAATCTGGAGTGGCCGTCCATTTCCCGGAAGATGGTCCTCACTGGCCGCTTCGAGGCCGACTTCGAAGGCAACTTCAACGAATCGGACAACGCCGACGTCACTTCCATCCGCAACCCCAATCTGCGCTTGCGCCTCGCTTACGCGCGCGTGGACTACGGCGCCGCGGAGAGAACAAGCCTGTACTTCGTGGGCGGACAGGACTGGACGCTCTTCGGTTCAAAGGCAATGCCGAACATGCTCGACACCACCTGGAATGCCGCCGACTACGGCGCCATCTACAACCGCTCGCCGCAGTTCCGTTTCGGCGCTGTGCAGAAGCTGGGCGGGTCCTCGCGCGATTTCAAAGTCTCGCCCGAGTTCGCGATCATGATGCCGAGTTCAGGCCAGGTGGAGAAGCTCACCTTCTGCACCCTGGCAGCCCTGGACTGTCCGCCCGCGGTCGCGCCCACCGCCGGCTTCCTCGGCCAGGTCGGCGAGGCGGAGCGCCAGGGAGCCGACTCCGACCGGCCCGAGCTGAACGCGGGACTGACGTTGCAATTCCGCCTGGACGCTGCTCCGGCCGTTGCTCCCGCGCAGTTCTTCTGGACCGGAATGTATGGACAGCGCTCTTCGATCGTTCCCAATACCGAAGAGGATCTCATCGGCGACAAATATCCTTCCGCGCTGGTCGCGGGCACGCCGTTAGCCAAGGGATTTATCGCCGGCAGCGACATGTACGGCAATCAGATTGGCGCGCAATTGCCCACCCGCTGGTTCACGCTGGTGGCAAGCGCCTATCGGGGCGCCGACCTGCGCGATGTGCTGGGCGGCCAGCTCACAACCAACTACACCGATACAACAAAACTGTTCCCCATTCCCCTGGTCAACGCGAACGGCGTCAATCCGGCGCCCTTCTTTCTGGGTACGGGGTTGGATAACGTAGCCGGCACGCTTTCCGGCTTCGCCGCGCTGGGTTGCGGCGTCAATCCGGGCAAGGGAGCCTGTCCCCCGGATGACGTCGTGGTTGCTCCCGAGCATGGCGTGGGCGCCTACGGCGGATTCGCCGAATTGGGCCTGCCGCTTTCGCGCTGGTTCGACGCCGATCCCAGGGGCTACAACGCGGGATGGCAACTCTATTTCCACGCCGGCAAGGATCAGCTTGTCCATCGGAACGCCGCCATGCAGCTTGGATTACTGGATGCGGCCGGCCCCAACCAGGCAGGCCAGGGACTCGGCATCCCCATGATCGGGGGCGAATTCATCGGAGCGACACTGTATTACAAGATCAACCAGTGGTGTACGTTCGGATTGGAGCCGACGCATTACGGTTCGCGCGCCATACCCGAGCTGGGCAAATTCTGGATCATTGCGGCGACGCCGTCGCGCATCTGGCAGGACCAGCGCGTGGAATTCGGACCGGTGTTCACGTTCTAGAAAACTGCGGCTGATTCGCCGCGCTCGCTGGCCTATGCGGTTCGGGGCTTTGGCTGCGACAGCCCGCCGTACGCGATTGAAACTGTGAAGCGCACGTCTTCAAACCCGTAAGCGCACTGGAGCTGGAACTCGAGCGCCTGCAGATGGAGATTGTACCCGCTCCCGGAGACCACTGCGGGGACGGAGAGACCGCAACTGGCCGCCAATTCCGGCACCTTGTTGCGCCAGGCCCCGGCCACCATGTTGCAGATTTCGCCGATCCCGTCCTCCACCATTTCGTCGACCTCGGCAAAGACCATTCCTGCCATGCGGCCGACCATCCTCATGGCGGCCCGGGCGCTGCAGCGGAGAACGCAGGCCCCGCTCAGCACTCCGCCAAGCCCGATCACGGCCGTCACGATTCCCTGCTCGGTTTCCATCTCCGCAGCGGGCGCGTCGGCGATTCGCCGGCAATTGACCCCCAGCATCATGCCGAAGACTTCTTCAACGCCGGCATCGAGATTCTTCGCATCGCAAAGCCCAGGATGAGTTTCCTGCAGGCATTGCGGCGTTGTACATTTCATGGTCTTCACTCCGCGGAAATGCAATGCCGCTGCGATGGGAACCCGTTCCGCTTGCAGCGGCCTTCGTTCAGGCGGTCTTCAGCAACGGCAATACGCGGGCCCGAATCTGCTCGATGCTGAACGGCTTGGGAATGAAGTACTGCGCCCCCGCCGCCAGCGCCTGCTTGGCGCGGTCCAGGCTCGCCTCGGTCGTGATCATGACTACCGGCACGCCGGGAGCCAGATCCTGCGAGCGCAACTGGCGGAGGAACTCCAATCCGTCCATCGAAGGCATATTAATATCGGTAAGGATCAGATCGACCGGCTTGCTTTTCAGCGTCTCCAGCGCGTCGGCTCCGTTGCTGGCCTCGTACGCCAGCAGGGAATCGAGGCCCGCCTGGCGCAGGGAACGTTCCACGATCTTGCGCATCACCGAAGAATCGTCGACGATGAGGACTCGCACTTCGCTCACGGATACACTCCTTCGCGATTGCCTTATCGACTGTTCCGCGCGGGACTTGAATGCTTCATCCCGGAGCATGGACCGGACGGCTCGTCTTTCCGCCTTGTTGGAGCCGCAAGGCGGCGTGGCTTTTGGCCTGAAGTCGATTCCGGGAGGCCGCATCGCATGGCGCGGGCATCGGATGTTCTCGTAATCGGACTGGGCGCGATGGGCAGCGCGGCCGCGGCGTGGCTGGCTGAAAACGGATATCGCGTGACGGCTTTCGACCGCTTTGTTCCGCCGCATGCGCACGGCTCGTCGCACGGGCGCTCGCGAATCTTTCGCCAGGCGTACTGGGAAGACTCGCGCTACGTGGAATTGCTGCTGCGCGCCGGCTCCCTGTGGGCGAAGCTGGAACGCGACAGCGGTGTGCGATTGCTTCACGTCACCGGTGGTCTGATGATCGGACCATTCGACGGGCAGCTCGTGAAGCGCAGCGCGGAAAGCGCGCGAAGATACGGACTGCCGCATGAGATCTTTGCCGCCGGCGAGCTGCGCAGGCGCTGGCCGGTCTTCCGCGCCGGCGACGATACCGTCGCGCTGCTGGAGCATGGCGCCGGGTATCTCATTCCCGAGGCTTGCATCGAACAACAACTTCGCCAGGCCGCTCGCCATGGCGCGCGCTTGCAGCTCGACGAAGAGGTGCTCGCATGGAGCGCGGGATCCGGAGAAGTTCGCGTAAAAACGGGGCAAGGAGTCTACGCCGCCGGACATCTGGTCATTGCGGCCGGTCCGTGGGCGCCGCAGGTCCTCGCGGAAATGAAGTTGCCCATGCAGGCGACCCGGCAAGTGGTCTTCTGGTTCGCGCCCGATGGGGATCTCGCGCAGTTTCGCGAAGACCGGCTGCCGGTTTATCTGTTCGGGACCGGGGACGAGCATCCGATTGTGTATGGTTTTCCCCTGACCGGAGCGGATGCGGAAGGCGTGAAGGTGGCCGTGCATGGCGGCGGCGAGGTCTGCACTCCGGAAACGGTCGGCCGCGAGATTCGCGCCGAAGACGAGCAGCTCATTCGGCGCCGGCTCGCGGAGACATTGCCCTCGCTTGCCGGAAGAGTCGTCAAGGCCGAAACCTGCCTCTACACCATGACTCCGGACGAACATTTCATTCTTGGCGTTCATCCTCATCATCCGCGTGTGACGCTGGCGGCGGGATTCTCCGGCCATGGCTTCAAATTCGCGCCGGTCATCGGGGAGATTCTGGGCGAACTGGCAACCCGCGGCGAGTCACGTTTCGACTTCGGAATGTTTTCGCCGGACCGGTTTGCGGCCGTTCCGCGCGCCGAAGCGCAGCCAGGTCCCCGATCATAAAGCCGGCGGGGTTGAACAAAAGCGGCCTCCGGACGACGCGGAAAAAAAGGGATGCATCGGAAGCGCCTCCGGGGGCGTCTTTACCTTGGGGTACGGTCGCCGCACCCCGTGCTTTGGCATACGTTCCCTGCTTTGGCATACTGATGAAGGCGCGGTAGTGCGCAGCCTTTCCGCTGCTCGCGAACCGGCCGGGCGATCCGCGCCAGGAGACAAGGACGCGGCGTTCCATGCCCTCGCGGTCTGAGGCGGCCATGAAGTACCCGCAAAGACCGGGCTGCCACATCGCAATCCAAGGATAAACCGGATGTTCTCACGGAAAACAAGAAGGATGGACCCCTCGATCTCAGCGCGCAGGCCGTGCGCCGCCGCGATTCTCGCTTTGTCCGCATCGCTCGTGGTTGCGGTATATTTCGCGCCCTCCTCTGCCGCGGCAGGCACCCTCGGCGGCCGCGCCAGGCTCGGTCAGGCGATCTTTCAGCAGCGTTGCATCACTTGCCACAACAAGCAACCTGGAGACACCTCGCCTTTTGGCCCGCCCAATCTCAACGGGATCTTCCGGGGGCCGTCGCCGCTCACGGCGAAGCAGGCAACGAACATCATTGAAAACGGGAAGTCCACCATGCCGGCATTTGGCAGCGTGCTGACACGGAGCGATGTCGACAACCTGATCGCTTATCTCAGGACGCGGTGAGCCGGCAATCGCGGCCGTCCCTCATTGCACCTTCAAGGTGAACTGGATGGACTGCGTCACATTGCTCGCGCCGGTCATCGCTCCGGTGGGCGAGGCGACCGCGTTGATGGTGACGGTGGACGTGCCGGTCGGAGTGACGAAAGCGGTTGTGCCGCCGCACGCGGAGATTCCCGTCAGCGAACCCAGGACGACGACCGCCGCCGCGCATTGCATCCACAAGCGGCGTCTCGCCCTCCGGTTGCTTGCCACCCCGAAGAGGCTCAGTCCGAGCAGAAGTCCGCTCCACCAGAAAACCCCGGTCGGGGTGACCACCGGCGCCTGATCCACCAGCACGTTGAGCGTGGTGGTGAGAACCGGCACATTGATGGGCACCGCACCGGTTGCGCTGAGCGACAGAACCGCGGGAACGAACTGACACGTCGCGTGGGCCGGCAACCCGCTGCAGGAAAAGTCCACTCCTCCCGTAAATCCGGCCCAGGAAGTCACCGAAATCGTCGAAGTTCCCGGAGCGCCCTGTGACGACGTGATGTTCGGCGCGCTTTCGGCCAGCACGAACTTCGGCGGCGTGACGATCAACTGCGTCGGCTGCGACGCAGAGGAGATGTAGTTGGAATTCCCCATGAAAGTCGCGATGACAGGATACGTGCCTTCGGGAATCGTGGTGGTGGTCAGCACCGCTGTGTAGACGGTCGCGGCGCCGACGGTTGTGCCGGTTACCGTTGCCGTTCCCAAAATCTTGTTCCCGCCCGAGAAAACCACCGGCCCGGAGAGCGCGCCGGCGATCGACGGAACGACGGTCGCCGTCATGGTGACGCTGTCGCCGGTATTTGTGGGGTTCGGAGGCTCGATGGTGAGCGGGTTCACGGCGTAGCCCACAATCGAAAGCGTGGTCGCGGAAGGATCCGGAGTCACCACGATCGTTATGGGGCTGGACGCGCCGGGCGCATAGTGATTGTCGCCGCTGTAGCTGACGGCAATGGTATGACTGCCTCCGCTCAACCCTTTGAGCGTAAGCGAAGCCGTGCCGGAGGCGTTCAGGGTCAGCGGCTGGCCGTTGGCTCCATCCACGATGAAGATCACGGTTCCGGTCGGCGTGCCGAAGACTCCGCTCATGCGGCTGACGGTCACCTCCACGGTGACCGATGTGCCGTAGCTGATCGTCCCGCCGCCGGGCGCAATTTTCGCCAGCGACACCTTGGGAATCGTCAGGTTCACGGTATCGCCGGTGAGCAGCAGCGACGCCGAAGAGGTGTTTTGCGCCTTGGTGCCGAAATCCAGCGTGTATTGTTGATCGCCCTCCAACGACTTGCTCGGGGCAAAGACCGTGTCGAGCGTACAAGTGGATCCGGCGGCGAGCAGTGGCAGGCCGGCGCAGCCGCCGCTGGCGGGCGAGGTAACCAGGAACGGCGTTCCCGTGGGCGGCGGATAGAGCGGCTTGTCAAAAGTCAGGTCCGCCGGACCGGAACTGGCCAGCACGGCCGTTTCTTCCACGCTGGTGCTGCCTCCGTTCACACGGCCGAAAGCGATCAATCCCGAGGTTCGGTTCAGGAATTCAACGACGCCATTGGTGTTGTCCGTGGCATAGATATTTCCGGTCGCGTCCAACTGGACGGAGTGGGGGCTGGCAATTGTGGTGTTGATCGTGACCTGATCGCTGGTGGTCAGCACGCCGTTCTCCAGGGGAACGCGCACAATGCGGCCGTTTCCCTGGTCGGCGATCAGAATGCTCCCCGATGCATCGAGCGCCACGCCCGCGGGAGCGCTCAGGCTGCTGCCCACCGTGCTGCTGGCTCCATCGGAAAACTTCACCACGACATTGTCCCCGGTGTCGGCGATGTAAAGGTTCCCCGCGGAATCCGCCGTCACAGCCTCCGGCGCTTTCAGCCCGCTCACCTGGGGGGTGGTCAAGGGACTCGAGCCCAGGCCGCCGCGGCTTACAAAGGCGAGCACGTCGTCATTGCCCGTCTCGGGGATAAACAGCGTGCCGCCGGGATCGACGGCCAGTTGACCGGGAGCCTTGACGTTGCTCAACAGGGTGCTTTGCGCGGCGGGGTCAAGCGCGCCACCGGAGTTGGGAATCATGACAATGCGATCGTTTCCGGTGTCGGAGATGTAGAGGTTGCCTCCGGCGTCTACCGCAACACCGGCGGGCTGTCTCAGCCCGCTGCCCAGTGCCGTGCCCGAGCCCTTGCCGCCGGGAAACTCATAGACCGAGTCCGAGGCCGCATCGGCAACGAACACATTGCCGGCAGCGTCCACGGCCACCGACTCGGGCGATTTCAGGCCGCTGCCGATCGCGCTCTGCGTCGCGGGATCGACCGTGATCGCCTCGCCCAGTCCCGTGCCCGAGAGGGAAACCGGCACAGCGTCGCCGCCGGTATCCGTGATGGTGAGGACTGCCATGCGCAGCCCCGGTTTCGCCGGGCTGAAGGTGACAGCCAGCGTGCAATTGTCTCCGCTCTTGTATTCCGTCCCCGTCTTGCACGTCCCGGCGGTTTTCCCGCTGGAGATCACGGCGAATTCGCCGGACGCTGCGCCCGCCGCGGCGACCGAAGTGGACTTCAGCGCGGTCGCCTTGTTGAACACAAGAGTCAATGTTTGCGGCGCGCTGGTCGAGCCCAGCGCGGTCGCCGGAAAGGAAGCATTGTCCACCGTGTATTTCGAAAGGTCGTTGTAGCCCTGCGTTTCAAAGACATTGCCATGCTGATCGACGGCGATTCCGATCACGCCGATGTTCTGCGGAGAATCGTACCCGCCATTGGGGGTGGTGAAGATCAGCGGCAGGACCATGAAGGTGTCCGCCGCATTGAGCGACCCGTTCTCCATCGGCACCACATAGACGCCTGCATTGGCATTGTCCGCCGTTGTCCCGAAATCGGAGACATACACATTGCCGTTCTGGTCCAGCGCCACACCCTGGGCCTGGTTGAATGCGCTGGATACGACAACCGGAGCTTTGGCCCCCGCTTTCAGTTCATACAGGTTCGGCGAGCTGTCCACGAAGAACACGTCGCCCGAGGGATCGGCCGCGATCGAATCGATGTAAGTCGAGTTGTGGTAGAGCAGCGCTGCATTGTTGGCGCCGGCGTAATTGCAGGCCACGGTGCACTCGTAGATGTTGTTGCTGCCGCTGTTGTCGTAGACCGTGGCGATGTAGCTGTTGCCCTGCGCGTCGAACGCCAGCGCGATGGGCTGGTAGTAATAGCCGGTGACCGCGCTCTTCAGGCTGTTCTGGTAAGTCAGCAGGTCCGTGTCGTAGTTGCAGGGCGTGGCGGGGTTCGCCTTGCACGCCGGAGGAACATTGGATGCGCTGTAGGTGTAAGGCGTATAAGTGCCGTTGACGAAGGGAATGAGGTAAATGAAATCGTTGAACCGCTCGCTGACGACGAGGTTTTCGTCGGGATCGAGAGCAATGGCGCCGGCATGGCCGCCCGAAGAAGAGAGATAGACAGGGATGGCAGCGGCGCCGCTGGCCGGGAATTCGTAAACTGCATTGGAGTTATACGCCCCGATGAATACGTCGCCGAGCTTGTCGACCGCCAGGGTGCCGAATCCGGCGCCCTGAAGCAACGGATTGCCGTTGACCGGCGGCGGATAGGTATAGGATGCAAGAACGATCTGCGATGTCGCCACGAACGGAGGCACGTTCTGGGCAAGGCAACGGCCGGAAAAAGCGAGAAGTACGGCCAGGGTCAGCCGGCCTAGCGTCGTTGCCGCTTTCGGGCCATGGTTTTGCGGAATTCCCCAGCGATCTCTTGTTACCGGCTTGCACCTGGTGGCCATAACTGCCTTCCTTCTTTGCTCTAATTCTCTAATTCGATTCTGCCGGAAAAACCGCAGGCGCTGCCCCTTATGGCGGCGGCGCTAAAAACTGTACTTCGCGCTGAGTTCCATGATGCGCCGGCCCGTCTTGAAGTTCGTCATGCCAAAGGTTCCGTTCACCTGGGTCGCCTGCAGGGGGTTGAAGTTCTGGGTGTTGAGAAAGTCCAACTGCTCCTCGGTGGGCGCGACGTTGGAAAAAGTCACCAGCGGATGATTCAGGAAATTGAACGCCGCGCCGCTGATCTGCAGCGTCTGGTGGTCGTTGATCCTGAAGTTCTTCAGGATCGTCAGGTCGGAGTCGAACCAGCCCGGCCCATGGATATAAGGGAAGTTGAAAGGCCCGTTGCTGCCGCCGATCTGCGGCAGGTGGAAACACGCGCCGTTGATGTACTGGTGGGGGAGAACCGTATGTCCTGGATTGCAACTGATCGTAGGTTGCAAGGAGACATCCGGAGTGCCGAGAAAGACGCGGTTGAAAACCTGCACCGTTCCGCCTACGCCCGAGGTTCCCGGCACCGCTCCGGGACCCAGCATCCCGATCAGGCCGAAGTCGGTCGAGTAGCTGGTGGCTTCAAGGTTGGGACCGCTCTGGATTCCGGTCCAGCCGGAGAGCGCCCAGCCGTTGGCCATCTCCTGGAGCGCCTTGTTTCCGTGGAAATGGTAGCCGCCATCGAGGTAATACCATGCATTGACAATGTCGCTGCGGTCATAGGCGAGCGGACCGTAGTCGTTCCACACATTGAACGAGTCTCCCGGATTGCCGTTGCTGTATCCGCCGCGCACGCCCAGAGCCTTGCTCCAGGCGTAGTTCGACCCGAAGTTCAGCCATCCTTTCGACTTTCCCCACGTGATCTGCAGCCCGTTGTAGTTCGCGAACAGCGTGTGCGCCTCGAGCTGGAGCTGGCCGTACAACGGGTAGGGCCGCCAATCGTTGATCGACGGAGTGACCGGCGTGGAGTTGCCGGCCAGCGCCGAGAGCTGCAGCGG
>JASHQQ010000404.1 GCA_030039035.1 Acidobacteriaceae bacterium
ACGCTTCGGGCAGGTCGGAGAATCCCCTCCCTACACCGTCTGCAATTCCCAGCCGTTCGCTTTGACCTGGATTTGCTGCCGGGACGAAATACCGACGTAGGAAGCGGCGGAAAGACGGCGCTGCGCCACTTCACGCACCCGGTCCTCGAACAGAACGGTCAGGCAATCGCGAATCGCGTCCTTTATGTTGGCTTCCGCCTCTTCCCGGGATTCGCCTTCCGACACGCAGCCGGGCATCTACAGACATTCGGCGACAAATCCGCCTTCATCGCGATCTTCACGAAAGACAACGGTGAATTTCAGATCGGAGGCGGGGTTCCGCGCAGTTCGAGCCGGCCTTCTCGGCTTGTTTTTCGTCCTCATTGCCTCCCCAATCGTTGGCGGCGCGGCAAATTACACGCTGAACGACGACCCGCAGCCGCAGGTGCTCTTCACCTGGGGGTTCTCGAACTTGAAGCCGGCGGCTTCGAGGGTTTCCACGTAATCCACCGTGCAGCCCTGCAGGTACATGAGCGAAGTGGCGTCGATAAAGACCTTCAAGTCGTCGAAACTGAAGACTTTATCCATCATGCCGGCCTGGTTCTCGAAGGCCATGGAGTACTGGAAGCCGGAGCAGCCGCCGCCCACAACTCCGATGCGCAGACCGGCCGGCAGCGGATCCTGGGTGGCCATGATCTCGCGCACCTTGGCGATCGCCTGCGGCGTCAGTTGCAGGGGTGTTTTCTTTTGCGTTTCCTCGGGTAGTGCAACGGCGGTGGTGGCCATGGAGTCTCCAATCGTGAGAGCTTGTCTCTCCCTTAACTTTATCGCCTCGGCGAATGGCGGCACAAGACCCTGCCAAGGTTATCTCCCATTGGATGCTGCCTGGAATGGGCCGGTCGCAGGTTCTGGAACCGCGATAACCGCCGGCCGGGGCGCAAAACCGGACATGGAGATGCTCCGAAGGGGGCGACTCCGTGTCGAAAGGCAGGTAAAACCCGGTTTCGGAATCTGGAAACATGGTGTGACATTTATCACGACGAACGTCCTCGGCCGGGGCTATGATGTTCATCCGTACGGCCCCTCTACCCACGAGACCGCGTTTCCTTCCCCACGGACCCGCCGGTATCCGGGACCAGATGTTTTCCGGAGGTGGAGTATGCAAGGATTTGTTCCCATCATGTGGTCGGTCTGGGCGGCACTGGTGCTTTTGGTGCTCGCTCTCAAGATTTACAGCGGCCGGCTTTCCCGCGACGAGGACGATCAGATCATCCTGGACGACTCATTCGATCATGTGAAGTCCCAGCAGGCGGCGATTCTAGCCAGGGTTCACAAAATCGAGCCGGTCACGCGGGTTGCCCTGTGGGTGGCGGCGGCGATGACGGTTGTGGTCATCGCTTACTACGCCATCGACATGTATCGCCAGTTCCAGTAGGAACGCCGCATTGTGGCCATCCAGGTCGCCGGACGGCGGCAGAGGTGAAGGCGCCGCCGCTACAGTTCCTGTTTCCCGTTTTGAAGCCGTCCCGGGCCGCGCGATTCGATTGAGGAGCGCTCCACCATTCCGCGTTGGCCTTGGCCGACGCGGAATGCATGGGCACCAACCCCCTTCGACCTCCCTGTCCTACTCCACTTCCTGGCGGGCGCGGTAACCGTCGCGCGCTATCACATCGTATTTCAGCGGCTTGTGCTTCTCGTCCTGCATGCGCAGCGGGTGTCCTTCGTCGTCGACCAGTTCCACGCGCAGCTTGCGGTAGGTGCCGTCCTGCCTGGCGTTGGAGGGGTGGTACAGCAGCTCGTATTTTGACCGGATGGAAGTATTGATGGCCTGAAAATCGTCGGGGATCTCGGCCTGGAAACGCGGCTCGAACCACATTCCGCCGGTCAGCCGGGCGAAGGTCTGCATCTGGTTGTCGGCCTGGGCGTAGTCGATGTCGCGCAACTGCTGGCGAAATCCGGGGCCGCCTTCGCTCACGGCGCGCAGATATCCGCCGGTGGAGATCGAGAAAATCGTCACGTTACGCGTGGCTTTCACCTTCTGCAGGATCTTGTCCAGCGTGATCTTCGAGAATGTATCGCGGCCCGATGCGATGAGGACGACATACTTTTCGCCCTCGATGCGGTCCAGCCGGTCCAGTCCCTCATATAGGGCGTCGAAGAGGTTGCGCTCGTTGAACATAGGGATCCGCATGTCGTAGATCGCATGGAGAAGCTGCTGCTTGTCCTGGGTGAAGTCGGAAACGATCTGCGTGTGCATGTCGAAGGTCATCAGCGCGACATAGTCCTGCGGCCGCAATTGCTGGGCAAAATCCCACGCCGCCTGGCGCATGTCCTGGATGAAAAACCAGTTGGTCGAGGCGAACTCGCAGATGATCAGAGCCGTGATGGGAGCTTCGACGCGCTTGAACCCGGTGATCTTCTGCTCCACGCCGTCTTCGAAGAGACGAAAGTTCGCGGGCTTGAGGCCGGGAACGAAGGTGTGCGTTTTTTCGAGCAGAACACCGACGTCTACGGTGACTTCCGGCACGTCGACCTTCAGCGAATAGTTGGGCGCGCCTTCGGGCTGTTTGAATTTGGGCTCGGCGGGCGCCGGCGGAGGCGTATCGTCGGGCTGATCTTTCTTCTTGGGCAGGGCAATCGACCCGTTATCGCCCCCCGGACCGCCCGCGTCGGGAGCAGTCTGGTCCTGTGGCGGCTGAGTCTGTTGCGGCTGGGTCTGCGGCGGCTGCTGTGCCGGAGCCGGATCCTGGGCCCACGCCATCGGCGCCATAGGAAGGATAGCAAGCGATGCGAACAACAACGCCGGCAAAGCTCGGCGAAAAGGGAGGGTAGGCAAGCGCATCATGGACATGGCGACCTCTGTGCTCTTCAGCATACGGGATGATCCGGCGGCGGTACAGGGGAGGGAGACTCCGCAGCGATGCGGAGGGTACAGGCTTGTGCCCGTACATTCTCCGCACGAAAAGAGTTCGGGGCTTCAGCCCCTGAGGAAAGCCGACCCACGGCTTTCGGGCTCTCGCGCAGCCGGTTGTACTCTTGTATAGACGTGAAACCATGGCTGAAGGGAATCCCGAACTGGCTGGCAGCCGCGACCTTGGCGCTGCCGGCTCTGACATCTGCGCAAACCGCTCCGGCCGCGGCAGTTCCGCCTCCCTCAACCGGCGGAATCTATCCCCTCGGCGAGGTCCATGCCGGACTGAAAGCGACCGCGTGGACGGTTTTTCAGGGGACAAAGCCGGAAGCGATGGACGTGGAGATCCTGGGCGTGCTGCATGGCGCGCGCGGGCCCGGTCATGACCTGATTCTCGCCCAGTTGCACGGTTCGAAGCCTGAATACACCGGCGTGGTGGCGGGCATGAGCGGCAGCCCGGTGTACGTCGGCGACAAACTCCTCGGCTCCATCTCCTACCGCATCGGGCAATTCAGCAAGGACCCCATCGCCGGCATTACGCCGATCGAGCAGATGATGGAAGTGAAGGATTTGCCGATCCAGGGGCCAGAGATCGGAGAACACAGATCAGGGACTGAAGAACCAAGGACCGCGGGATCGGGGAACAGGGAACAGGGAACAGGGGCGGATGGGCTCAGGACCACGGGCTCGGCGGAGGAAGAACTCTCAAGCGAATCGCAGTTTCATGCCATCGAAACGCCGCTGCTGATGAGCGGCTTCCGGCCGGAGGCCATCCGGCTGTGGCAGCAGAAGATGGCGGGCACGGGACTGGATATGGTTGCGGCGGGAGGCGGTTCGGGCGATGCCGGCCGCTCGGGCCAGGATCAGAAGCGCCGTCCCGTCGCGCAGTTGCCGGGCGAGACTGCGGGAAAAACGTCGACGGCTTTCCCGCTGGAGCCGGGATCGGCGGTGAGTGCGGAACTGGTGCGGGGCGACCTGGAAATCGCCGCCACGTGCACGGTGACCTACATCGACCCGAAGCAGTTGCTGGCTTGCGGTCATCCGCTGCTGCAGGCGGGGCCGGTCTCATTGCCCATGACGACGGCAGAGGTCGTGGCCACGCTGGCGTCGCCGCTCAACGCCTTCAAGATCATCAACACCGGCAAGGTGGTGGGCGCCTTCAACGAAGACCGCGACGCGGCCATTCGCGGTGTGCTGGGCGCGCAGGCCAACATGATCCCGTTGCACATCCACCTGCATGGTGCGGGTCACTCGCGCGAACTGAACGTCGAGGTGCTCGATCTGCCGCAGCTTACCGCGCAGGCGGTGATGGTCTCGCTGTACGAAGTTCTGCTGGAAACCAACGACAGCACCTTCGAGACCAGCTATCACCTGACCGGAAAGATCGAATTCGAGGATTACCCGGCGTCCCCGGTCAATGTCTGGGCGCCGGCCAGCGACCAGTTGCCGGCGCAACTGCTCGCGGCCATGAGTACGGCCGAGCAGTTCCTGAAGCTCTACTCCAACGGCGCCCGGCAGGGAGCGGTCAAATCGATCGGGCTCGATGTGGAAGCCATTCCGAAGAGGGTGCAGATCGAGCTGGAGACGGCGCGGCTGGTGACGAACGATGTGGTTCATGCCGGCGACACGGTGGTGGTCGAGGCGACGGTCCGCGGCTGGCAGCAGGCGGAGCGCAATGTGCGCATTCCCGTAGCTCTGCCCGCGCGGCTGAGTTCGGGCAGTGTGCGCCTGCTGGTCTCCGATTCGAGCACGCTGGACCGGACGCTCGATCAGCCGCGCCTGGCCAGCCACAGCCCCGACATGAATACACTTCTGGCGCAGATGCGGGATCAACATGCGGCCGACCGCATCTACGTCAGCCTGCTGGTGCCCGAAGCGCAGGCCAACCTGAGCGGACAGACACTCAGCGGCGTGCCGCTCTCCGTGGCCAACGCGCTGGAGCCGCTGCGCACGGCGCAGGACATGAGCCTGAACGGGGAGTCGGCCGAGCTTGCGGCCGAAGCGCCGGCGGGCGGCGTCTTGAGCGGCTATCAGATCCTCGATCTGCACATCGAACCGGGTGGCGGGTTAAACTAGGCTGGCAAACAATTTTCTTTCCGCAATCCACGGCCGGCGCCCATCGAACCTTGCCGGCATTGCCCAACCTGAAGCGAGGACGCCGGAAAAGTCATGCCCCCCATTCAAGGACTTGCAGCCCATGCGGCGGGAGCCGAATTGTTGCCTTTTCGCTACGACCCCGGAGAACTGGGTCCCTCCGGGGTTGAAATCGCGATCACCCATTGCGGCATCTGTCACAGCGACATTCACCTTATCTCGAATGACTGGGGCATCAGCCAGTTTCCGTTCATTCCCGGTCACGAAGTAGTTGGGACCGTGGCGGCCGTGGGCTCCGGCGTGCGCTCGCTCCAGCCGGGCCAGCGGGTGGGCCTGGGCTGGCAGGCCAATTCCTGCGGCGAGTGCGAGTGGTGCCTGCAGGGCCTCGAGAATCTTTGCGCCTTGTCGGAGCCGACCTGTGTGCATCGCCACGGCGGCTACGCGGATCGCGTGCGCGCCCATGCGCGCTTTGTGATTCCCATTCCGGAAACGCTGGAGAGCGAGAATGCCGCGCCGCTGCTGTGCGGAGGCATTACCGTTTACAGCCCGCTGCGCCATCACGGGATCAATCCTTCGTCGCGGGTCGGCGTGGTGGGAATCGGCGGGCTGGGCCACCTGGCGGTTCAATTCGCGCGCGTCTTCGGCGCCGAGGTCACAGCTTTTTCGACCTCTGTGGCCAAGGAAGAAGAAGCGCGGGCGCTGGGCGCGCACCGCTTCGTCAACACACGCGAATCGAAAGCGATGAAGGAAGTTGCAGGGACGCTGGACTTCATCGTCAGCACGATCAATGCCGATCAGGACTGGGGAGTCTATATCCAGGCGCTTCGGCCCACGGGAACGCTCTGCTTCGTGGGCGTTCCGCCTTCGCCGGTGGCGCTTCAGGCCTTCCCGCTTATCGCCGGCATGCGCTCGGTCACCGGCAATCCCATCGGCAGCCCCTGGCGCCTGAAAGAGATGCTGGACGTGGCGGCGCGCCACGGCGTCAAGGCCCACATCGAGCGCTTTCCGATGACCAGGGCAAACGAGGCCATCGAGAAAGTAAAGAAGAACAAGGTCCGCTATCGCGCGGTGCTGGCGAACTGACGCACAGCCGCTTTTGAAAATCTTCAGTCTTGTGCGGTCGAGTGTGCGGTCTCAAGGTGCGGCCGCGCGGCGGCGGGCTGCTTGCGTTGGCTCAGGCTTTCGGCGACGTGCTGAAGCAGCTCCGTTGGATGCACGGGCTTGGTCAAGAACAGGAAGTGATGTCCGGAGGCGTTGGCCGCCGCGAGCAGGCGCGCCGAGGAAGGCTGGCCGGAGGAGAGGATCACCTTGCAGTCGGGAAAGATGCGGCGGATCGTGATCGCCAGTTCGATCCCGTTCATTCCCGGCAGAACCACGTCGGAGATGAGCAATTCGGGGGGCATGGTGAGCGCGGTTTCCAGAGCCGCTTCTCCGTCGTAGACTGAGATGGCAGCATATCCGCTATGCTTGAGGATATCGGCCAACGAATCGGCGATCACGTACTCGTCATCGACAACAAGCACGACGGGACGGTAGGGTTCGACTGTCGCCTGGATGGCAGCTTCGGGTATTTCCTTTAGGGGGACCGTGGGAAAAGCGGTGCTTTTTTTCTGGCTCATCTGAGCTTCTCAACCTCTGACGGCAACCGTATCAGGGTTTTCACGGTACGGGTAAACTCTTTTTTATGAGGTGCTTGTATGCCTTCATTGGACGATGCAGTCTTTTCCACAAGAGAGCACCCCGTTTTGGCGAGCAAGTTGCGAGAAACCCTGCAAGTTAGTAGGCTCTGGAGTTGAGAATAGTTTTACGAAAGCAAAATTTACGGCAAATATAGCTTTACGTCAGCTTAGGAATACGTTAAGCTGACTGTGCTGGATGGGCCCCCATAATGCTGGAGGGCTGTATGACCGGAAAGGCAAGACCGCCGAGGAGACAAGGGATGGCGACCAATTCGGACACTCAGAATCCTCATTCACGATTTCAGTCGATTCTGCAAAATGACGTTCCCAAGGGACGCGACGGGAAGCACAAGCACATTGTGACTCAGTTGCTCGCTGACATTGCCTTGCTCGAGAAAGGCTCGGCGCTCAAGGTTCCTCTCGAAGCCTTGCCCGACAGCAAGGAGAACATCCGTTCCGCTCTCAATCGCGCCACGCGCCTGCGCGGCCTGAATGTGGCCACTTCGAGCGACGCCGAGTTTCTGTATATATGGAAGATCGAGCCGGAGTCTTGAGCACGAACCGCCGCGCCGAGGAGAGCCTCGCCCCAACTTTGAGCGGAGTCCGCGTGGATAAATGGCTGTGGGCTGCGCGTTTTTTCAGGACGCGTGCGCTGGCTGCGAAGGCGTGCGACCTGGGCCGCATTCAATCGAATGGAAAGGAAGCCAAGCCGGCGCGCGAGGTGCGCGTGGGGGACATGCTGCTCGTGCGCAACGAAGGCGGCGAGTTCGGGATCGAAGTGCTCGGCCTGAGCGAGATGCGCGGGCCTGCGGCCATCGCGCAGAAACTCTATCGCGAAACCGAGGCGAGCAAAGAAGCGCGCGCCAAAGCTGCGGCAGAGCGCAAGGCGATGCAGGAGTATGCGCCGCTGCCGGCGCGGCGGCCCTCGAAACGCGACCGGCGAAGGATCATCCAGTTTCGCGGCGGGCGGTAACGGCGGGCAATCTGAACCTCAACGTTCTGGTTTGATCTTCTCAAACTCGCAGCTCATGATTCCGTTGATTCGCACCGTTTCCTTGTGAAGATGCCTGAGTGCCCCAGCCTGGCTGACCCAGGGCTTTTCATCGCCATGGGACGCGCCGGCCAGTTTCTCTTCGACAGCTTTGGTCACAAAAGCGCGCAGGGCGATGCCGCGCTGCGCGGCGAACGACTTGGCTCGGCGAAAGATGGAGTCGGGGATTTCCAGCGTGGTCTTCACCGGTCAGCGTCCCGTGGCTATGGGAACGGGGTCAACCGCCCCGGCTGATTTCTGTCTCTTTCGCCGCTGCCTCAGCGATCGCCGGCTGAAGCTGTTTCCGCATCCACCCAATAGCCGTGGCGCGCGCTCACGCGCAGATCGGGATGGTCTTTCAGTCGCAGTTCGATCGAATGGAATCCCGCATGGGGTGACTGCGGCTGAAAGCTCAGGCCGTATCGATTCGGCATGTGATTGGAGATGGCGACCAGAACGCGCACCAGGCTGCGGCTGTTTTCGAATCCGAAGTACTCGCCGCCGGTGAGCCGCGCCACCGTCTCCGGCACATTGCGCTGCAGACTCTCGGCGGCCGCGATGGCCGCAAGCTTGGCAAGCCGCAGCGGAGGCGCCAGCAGGCCCAGGCAGTCGACGTCCTGCATGGCGCGATTGTCTGAGACCTCGTGGGCATCGGCATCGGGATCTCTGGCGAAGCAACCGTGGACCGGACCGGGAACGTCGTCATAAACCATGCGCCGGGCCTCGTGCGCGGTATGGGATTTGAGCGAAGAGAACGCAACCGAATAAATGGCGGTGTTGGTGTCTCCGATGGCGCGAAGAGCTTCGCCGATCTTCGTCTGGCTGCCCTGGTCGAGCGTCTCCGAAACAAGAAGGATGGTGCGGCGATAGGCAGGCATGGACCGGAGCTGATCCACTGCGAACGCGAGCGCGTCGAGACTCGCTGCTCCGCGGTCACCCCGGGTCAGGCCCCCGATCGCCGCACCCGCGGCATCCATGTCGGACGTAAAGTCCAGCACGAGGTGAGGCGCGCTGTCGAAAGCCACGACCGCAACCTGATGGGGAACTCCCCCCACGATGGCTGCAAGCAAGGGGCTCAGATCGCGATACTCATCCAGCTTGCGCGCGCCGGCGCCTCCGGTTTCGACAGCCACTACCAGCGCCACCGGCTCGCCGCCGATGTTTTCATCGAGGGTGAGCTTTTGCTCGATGCCGTCGTCGGTAGCGCGAAAGTCATCGGCCTTGAGCGTGTAGACGAGCTTGCCTGCGCCGTCGCGAACCAGCGCCGGCACAAGAACCACCGTGGATTGCGAACGCAAGGCGGGCGGCGCGGGAGCCTGTTCCGCGGAGCCTTGCGGCGGGGCGCCGGGACCGGGGGGAAGCTGCGCGATGGCGGCCGAACAGGCAAGCAGCGCGAAGGCGAGGACTCGCTTCATCGGCAAGCTCCTGTCCGGATCAGTGTAGCCGGAGTTGGCACGCGGTTTCTTCGATCCCACCCTTCCCGCATAAAACGCGGGAAGGATGCGGCGCCCACGATAGCGGAATGCGAAGCCCGGACCGAGTCAACTCTAGTAGACTCAACGGCAGCATGTTTGTTTCGATCCGTTCGAAGCGCCGCTTCCCTTCCCTGAAGAATCTGCTCGCGCTCGCGATGGCGTTTGCGGCCGTTGCCGGCCTTCCCTCGTGCCTCGCCCAGGAGACGAAGCTCTGGACGCAGTCGCGCCTGGAAGAGTTCGAAAAGGGCACGCCGCAGGGTGTGACGCTCACCAGCGACGGCTATCTGCGCCAGGGGCCGTCGCTGAAGGAGATCCTCACCACGCCGTCGACGTTTGTATGGTCGATCGCCGTGGATGCGAACGGCACGGCCTATCTGGGGACAGGCTCGCCGGGAGCGGTTCTCCGCGTGGGAAAAGACGGCAAGCCATTCACGCTCTTCGAAACGAAGGACCTGAGCGTGCAGGCGGTGAAGCTGGGACCGGATGGCGCGCTCTACGCGGCGACCGTGCCCAGCGGCAAGGTGTACAGGCTGAGGACGGACACAGCGACGAAGCAGGATGAGTCGAGCGCCACAGTGGTCTTCGACGCGAGCGAGGCTGGCAATGGTGCGCCGGGCGCCGCCGGTGAAAAGACTGCCGAAAGCAAACCGGACGACGCCAGGCCGGGCGCGACTTCGCACTATGTCTGGGATATGGTTTTCGACGGCACCGGTCGGCTGTACATCGCCACCGGAGGGCCGGGTGCGGTGTATCGCGTCGATCCCGCGAGGTCCGGCGCGGCGCCCGAGGAGTTCTTCAGGAGCGACGAAGCGCATATTCGTTCGCTGGCGTGGGATGCGAAAGGCAACCTGATTGCCGGCACGGATGGCACGGGCCTGGTCTACCGCATCGGCCCGCAGGGCAAGGGGTATGTGCTGTTCGAATCCCCGCGACGCGAAGTGACCGCCGTTGCCGTGGGTGCGAACGGGACCATTTACGCCGCGGCCGTCGGCGACAAGGGGCACAATCCGCTGCCGCCGCTGCCCGTGCAGGGAGCGGGTGCGGTGACCATCACCGTAGTGCAGCCGGGTTCTCTGCAGGCAGCCAACCAGAGCACTTCCATTCCCGAAGGATCGGAGATCTACGCGCTGAAGGAGGGAGAAGCGCCGCGCAAGATCTGGGCCGGCAAGGACGAGATTGTGTACGCTCTTTCCACGCAAGGCGATGGCGTGCTGGCGCTCACCGGCAATCGCGGGCGAATTTTCAGGATCGGCGACGATACGAGCTTCGCCGACGTGGCGCATCTGGACGCGCAGCAGGGTTTGTGCATGACGAGCGCGCCAAACGCCGGCGCGGGCAGCGACGTCTACATCGGCGCCGGCAACACGGGCAAACTGGTGCTGCTGGGTGCGGCGGAAACGCACGAATACGCGAGCGACGTGCTCGATGCCGGCGCCATGGCGCGTTTCGGGCGAATCGAAGTCGAGCCGGGATCGTCGGGATATGAGCTGATGACCCGCACCGGCAACATCGAGCAGCCGGTGCGGGGCTGGAGCGACTGGGAGCCGGTGAAGGATGGCTCGGTGGCTTCGCCGGCGGGACGCTTCCTGCAATGGAAGGCCGTTCTTCACGCCGGAGGCATGCTGGGCGGCGTGGGGGTGAATTATCTGCCCGTCAATTCGGCGCCGGTGGTGGACGATCTCGTGGTCGTCCCCGGCGCGCGGCTCAATCCGCAGGCGCAGGCGGTGAGCCAGGCGCCGACGGTCAATATTGCCTTCCCCTCGTCGAGCCAGGGCGCCTCCGTCACGTTCGATACGGGTTCTTCCAGCCAGCCGCTCGCGGCGGTGAAGGACCGCACCGCCGTCACCGTGCGCTGGGCCGCGCACGACGACGACGGCGACGACCTGATCTACTCCCTTTATCTGCGCGGCGACGGCGAAACCGTGTGGCGGCCGCTGAAGGACCAGATCACCGACAAGGCGTACTCCTTCGACGCCACGCTGATTCCCGACGGCGGCTATCAGATCAAGGTCGTCGCCTCCGACGCGCCCTCGCATACGCCCGGAGAAGCGCTCACTGGAGACAAGATCAGCGATCGCTTCGAAGTCGACACCACGCCGCCGGTGGTCTCGAACCTGACAGCGACCGAAGAACATGCCGCTTGCAGACAGCCTCCCTGCCGGCAAAAGTTTCGCGTCGCCTTCGACGCCGAGGATGCAACTTCGCCGGTGGCGCACGCGGAGTACTCATTCGACGCCGGCCCGTGGCAGTTCGTCGATCCGGTAGGGCGAATCTCGGATGCGCGGCACGAGCACTACGAATTCGAGGCGACCGCCGCGCCCGAGGCAGGAACCGGCGAGCACCTGATTACCGTGCGCGCCTACGACCGGCATGACAACGTGGGCGTGGCCAAGACGGTGATTGGCGCGGCCAAATAGCAATGCGATTCGAGCTCTTTCTCGCGGCGCGTTACCTGAAAGCCAAACGGCGGCAGGCCGTGGTGGGCGTGGTGACGGCGATCTCCATCACCGGCGTGGCCGCGGGCGTGGCCGCGTTGATCATCGCTCTGGCCATCACCAACGGCATGCGGCGCGATCTGCAGGATCGCCTGATCGGCTCCACGGCGCACGTGCAGTTGATGCAGGTCGACCAGAAAGGCATTCGCAACTGGCGGCCGATGATCGAACGGTTACGGCATGTTCCGCATGTTACGGGAATCGCCGGCGAGCTCGACGAGCAGGTGCTGGTGGCGCGCGGCGCGCGCGACGGCGGGGCGCTGATCGAAGGGGTCTTGCCCGATGAAGAAAAGACCGTAAGCGACCTGCTGTCGTCGGCTTCTCCGGCGGCCGTTCAGGCGATCGAGCCGCAGCCGGCGGGGACTTCCGCTGCGGGCGGCGTCATTGCGCCGATCGTTCTCGGCCGGGATCTGGCGGAAACCATTGGCGCATCAGTCGGCGATTCGGTGCTCGTGGTCAGTCCGCAGGGCGAGCTTACGCCCTTCGGCATGGTCCCCAAGTACGTTCGTTTTCGCCTCGCGGGGGTCCTGCACACAGGCTTTTATCAATATGACTCGGCATGGGGCTACATCCGCCTGGCCGACGCGCAGAAGCTCTTCGACGAACCGGACCTGCTTTCGGTGATCAGCTTCAAGGTCGACAATCTGAACCGCGCGCCCCAGATCGCGCAATCGATCGAGCAGGCCGCCGGCAAGGGATTCATGACGACGAACTGGACCGAGCAGAACCGCGAGCTGTTTCGCGCGTTGAGGGAAGAACAGGTGGTTACGTTCATCGTCATCGCGCTGATCGTGATCGTGGCCGCGCTGAACATCCTGATCGCGCTGACCATGATGGTGATGGAGAAGACGCGCGACATCGCCGTGATGATGAGCTTCGGCGTGGCTCCGGGACAGGTGCGGCGCGCCTTCATGCTGGAAGGATTGCTCATCGGTGTCGTCGGGACAGCCGTAGGCCTCGTGCTGGGTTACGTTGCCTCGTGGGCCGGCGGGCACTATCACTTCATCCATCTTTCTCCCGATGTCTACTCGATCGATACGCTGCCCTTCGCGGCGCGCCCGCTGGATGGAGTCATCGTGTCGGCTGTGTCGATCGGCATCTCGCTGCTGGCGACGATCTATCCTTCGTCCGCCGCGGCGCGGGTGCTGCCGGCCGAAGCGCTGCGGTATGAGTAGGGATCAGGGGCAGTGTTCGCATGAAGACTGCTTCGTTGCGATGCGTCGATCCCGTAGAATGCTGGCACCGTGACAGTGGAAGAGATTCTGGACCGGCTGCGCAAGGCCGGCAGCGCGGCAAATGTGGCGGGGATGGCGCGCTTCGGGATCCGTCCCGCGCTGGCCTATGGCGTGGATACGCCCGCGCTGCGAGCGTTGGCCCGCGAGATTCGGCGAAACCAGGCAGCCGCGGAGGCGCTCTGGGCCTGCGGCATTCACGACGCCCGCATTCTGGCCACTCTGGTCGCCGATCCGGATCGGCTCACCGAATCGCTGGTGGAAGCGTGGGCGAGGGACTTCGATTCGTGGTCCGTCTGCGATTCCGCCTGCGTGCACCTGCTGTGGAAGACGCCCTTTGCGTGGCGGAAGGTTCGCGCGTGGGCGCATGCGGAGCCGGAGTACACGCGTCGCGCGGCGTTTGCTTTGCTGGCAGCTCTTGCCGTTCATGACAAGACGGCGCCCGACAGCCGGTTTCGCGCGGCATTCCGGCTCATCCGTAAAGCTGCGAGCGACGAACGCAACTTCGTGAAGAAAGCCGTCAACTGGGCGCTGCGGCAGATCGGCAAGCGCAACGGGGCGCTCCGCGAAGACGCCATGAAATTGGCCGAGGAGCTCCGCGCGTCGAAGTCGAGGTCGGCACGATGGATCGGCTCCGACGCGCTGCGCGAGCTGCGCCGCCGCGCGGCTTCCCCGATCCGGAATCGCGGCACCGCCGCTGCGTCGCTCGCCGTGCGCGATTCGCGGTCGAAGCGCCGCAAGCCCGCGCCACGCTCCCGCGGATGAGCATCGTGCGCGATCGTCTACCGCGGCGTTTGCGGTCCCTGGGCAAGAACCATCCACGAGGTCCCGAACCGGTCGCGGAACTGCGCGAAGCGAGGGGCGAAGAAGGTTTCGGCCATGGGCATGTAGATCTCGCCGCCTTCGCTCAGCAGCTTGTAGGTCCGCTCCGCTTCTTCGATGGTCGGCAACGTGAGCGAAAGATAGACGCTGCGCATGGGCTGAAAGCGCTCGGGCGGAACGTCGGAGGCGAGGACCTCCACGCCGCCAAGTTCGAGGCGCGCATGGAGGATCGCGTCTTTCCATTCGGGCGGGGCGTTGCCGGGACCCGGCGCCTGGCCATGCGTCATCATCAGGGTGATCTTGCCGCCGAGGTGCTTCTCGTAGAATTCGAAGGCCTGCTTGCAGTTTCCGCCGAAGTTCAGGTAGGTATGCAGTATCATCGGTTTCGTTTCCCCTGGTCAGAGACGGGTCGCCGGACCGCGACCGAAGTCCCATTTTACGGCGACGGCACAACGCGTTGGCGACGCGGGTCGCGAGCATCGGGGCGCCTCCGGAACGGATCGGCGGATAGGGCGGACTCGCCACGTCGGCCGGGTCTGCGGCACAATGGCCTGAGCGCAGGACAACATGGAATGAGGAGCAACGAATGCCCAAGTACGTGATCGAGCGGGAGATTCCGGGAGCAGGAAAGCTCTCGCAGCAGGAGTTGAAGGCCATTTCGCAAAAGTCATGCGGAGTGTTGCGCGGGATGGGACCCGAGATCCAGTGGGTCGAGAGCTACGTGACTGACGACAAGGTCTACTGCGTGTACATTGCCCCTGACGAGGCCGCCGTGCGCCGCCACGCAGAAGAGGGCGGATTTCCTGCCAATCGAATCTCCCAGGTGCGGACGACGATCGATCCGACAACGAGCGAATGAGGCTGGCAAGCTCCGGGCGATGGCGATGTGACACATTTTGTGCCACAATTGACTCATGCCGAGCGTGAATCTGCGTGAATTGCGGAATACCCGCCAACTGAAGGCCTGGCTCAGGGCCGGGCAGACCGTCGAGCTGCGCGAGCGCAATCGCGTGCTGGGGCGGATTGTGCCGGATCCAATGCAACTGAAACGTCCGGCCCAGTTGCCGGATTGGGAGGCAAGGAGGAAAAAGATCTTCGGAGACCGGATGATCCCGATCGTTGAAGACCTGATCGAAGAGAGGAACAGCCGCTATTGAAGATCTGCGCGGACTCAAGCTTTATCGCTTCGAAATATGTTCCGGGCGTACATTCGGCCGAGGCGGATCGCCGAATGGCGGCTCTTCCGCTGGTTTGGATCACGGCGTTCATCCGTGCCGAGCTTGCCCACGCAGTCCACTATCAATGCTTCAGGGGCCGGATGACGGCAGCGGAAGCGGTCCTCGCCTGGCAAGGATTCGAGGAAGACTGCGTCGCCGGCATCTGGATTCCGGCGGATCTGCCCGGGAGAATCTGGGACACAACAGTCGATCTTGCCCGCCGATTCGGCCCAACTCTCGGAGTGCGGACCCTCGATTCCCTGCATGTAGCCTGCGCGCTGGAACTCGGGGCTGAGCAATTCTGGACCTTCGACGAGCGCCAGGCGCGGCTGGCGCAGGCAGCGGGGTTCGATGCTGCCGGCTGACCAACAAGCCGCCGGGCTGCATGATCGACGGCTCTCCTGCCCGCTGATCCACAAGCCAGGCCCATGACAACATGAATTCGTTTACCCCACCCTTGCGGCAAAAACAAAGGCGCCGCAAGGATGGGGCACCCAAACCGTAAAAATACAAACGGTCAGTTCCCTGGGAATCAACGGTGCATCGAGCTTATCGCGGCGTGATAATGCCGCCGAGAGCGTGCCGCCGTGGCAGCACGATGCCGCGATGATCCACCTCCGGCCTGGCTTGAGGACTGGAATCCGGCAAGCTTGGCCGCTCGGCCAGCGCGCCGCCGCAGGCCGGACACCAGTCGGCTCTGGTTTCAGGCGCAAGAACCGCATGGCAGTGGGTGCAGATGCGCTCCATATCACAAAGATAAACGCCGCTGGCGTGTCGGGGACTCACCCACTCGTCAGATGGCGACTCGCCCCGCGTTCGGCGATCCCGTCCTTCCCGCAAAGAACGCGGGAAGGACGGGCACCCCTGATGGTGGATCGCTATGATTGGGCGATCCGCCTGGTTATGTCGGAATCCGCTGCCGGCCCGCTCACGCCGCCGACCGCAACTGCCTTGCGATGCCTGCGGCCCAGGCGCGGATTACCTCCCGGTCGCGGACGTCCATCACGCATTTTGGCTGCTGGCGGAAAGCGGGCAAATGACGCAGGAGGCTGAAGGGGAATCGCATGGTTTGAATGTCGAGCCGGCCGCCGAAGATCTGGAGTTCCTCCGGCTTGAGCCACGAGTGCCTGGCCAACTGCTTCTCCGCCTGCTGGCGCGCCGCGTTAAAGTCTTTCTCTTCAGTACTCAATGGGCCGAGGACGAAGAACCACGGCCGCAAAGTCGAGAGCACGTGGCGGTTTCGGGACAGAAAATGATGAAAATCGCCGGGCAGCCGTCCCATGTAGAGCGCTGCGCCGAGGATGACCGCGCGATACTCCCCCACCAGCAACGGGTCTTGCACATGCGCCACTCTGACCGGCAATCCGGCTTCGCGCAGGGCGTTTCCGACGGCTTCGGCGACCTCCGCGGTCGAACCGTGGCGGGTGACATGGGCGACGAGGACGGGTTGCGGCATGGCGTACCTCCGTGCCGCTATTCTGCAGAACCGAAGCAACGTCGGAAGTGAGCGCCATCACAGCCGCTCGATCACGACCGGGGTTCCCCCACCCTTCTCCGCACGCCGCGGCAGGCGGAAAAGGCGGGATCTGCAATTGGCAAGATCGCGGAAGCGAGCGGAAAGGGTGGGACCGGGAATCCTGACCTATTCCCGCCGCGCCATCAAGGATTTACACACTCCCGGTACACTGGAATCATGCACCCTCCCGTCCGGCTGGTCGCGGTCGACATGGACGGCACCCTCCTGCCCACCTTCGGGCAGGTGGTGAGCCGCCGGAATGCGGCAGCGCTGCGAGCCGTTCAAGAGGCCGGAATCGCCCTGACCGTCGCAACCGGAAGGCGCGCGGCCTACACGGCTCCCCTGCTTGAAGGCGTGGGATTGCGAGCGGAAACGCCCCTGATCACGTCGAATGGTGCAGTGACCCGAACGCTGGCGGGCGAGGCGATCGACCGCTGCCACCTCGATGCCCGGGTGGCGCGCGGTCTTTGCGGCGTGCTGCGGCCTTTCGGAGCGGTGGTATTCACTTTCGACCGGCCGGGCAAGGGCGAGCTGGTTTTGGAAAACCTGGAGCAGGCCCACGAACGAATTGCCTTATGGGTAGAAACGAACCGCAACGCCATCGAAGTGGTTGAGCCGCTGGAGCGGGCGCTGGAAGACGGCGACGATCCCATTCAGGGCATGGTGGCCGGCGGCATGGACAAGATGAAACAGGCCGAGCGTGCGCTGAAAGCGAGCCCGTGGAAGGTCGCCTGCGAATGCGTGCGCACCGAGTACCCTGCGCGGGACCTCTCGATCGTGGACCTGTTGCCTCCGGGGGTCTCGAAGGGTTGGGCGCTGGAGCGGCTGGCCGCGCGGCTGGGCGTGGATCGCCGGGAGACGATGGCCATCGGCGATAATTGGAACGACCTGCGCATGCTGGAGTGGGCCGGGCAGCCCGTCGTGATGAGCAACGCCGCGGACGAGTTGCGCGCCATGGCGAAACTGCGCGGATGGAAGCAGGCTCCCCTGAACGACCATGACGGGGTCGCCGTGGTGCTGGAAGCGATGCTGGCGAAGCAGTCGGTGAAGGCGTGATGGACCGGGTTCGAATGCGAAATTGGGGATCCATTGCCGGAGCGTTTCTTGTGAGCGCGGCCTTTCTTGCGCCGGCGCACGCGGCCGAGCGCGTCACGCTGCGCAACGGCTTCGCGATCCAGTGCAGCCATCATGCCGAAGTCGACGGACACGTTCGGCTCTTCGATGGGGCCGGAGAAGAGAATTACATCGAGCTCCAGCCGGAGGAGATTGTGTCGTTTGAGACTGTCCCCGATCCGCCGCCGGCAGCCGCCGGGACAGTCCCTTCCGGACCGGCTGCGCAGTCCAGGCCTGCCGCAGCGGCAACCGATGCGCGGCTCTCGGCGCAGGATCTGCGCCAGATGCTCGGCAAGGCCGGCCGCGAGCACAACCTCGATGTCGACCTGCTGGCCAGCGTGGTGAAGGCCGAAAGCGGCGGCAATGCGCGCGCGGTGAGCCGCGCCGGGGCGCGGGGGCTGATGCAATTGATGCCCGCCACGGCGGCGGAGCTGGGCGTGAAGGACAGCTTCGCGCCCGAGCAGAATGTGAGTGGCGGCTCGGCGTATCTCGACGCGCTGCTCAACGGCTACCACAACAATCTTGCCCTGGCGCTGGCCGCCTACAATGCCGGACCCGCGACCGTGGCGAAGTATCGCGGCATTCCGCCGTATGCGGAGACGCGGGCATATGTGGCCCGCGTGATCCACGAGTTCAACCGCCGCGTGCGCGCGCGCCGGGAGATCGCTGCAGCGAAGAGGACAGTCCCGTTCGAACGCGGTCCCCGGACGATTGCCTCCGCCGCGCCTGTCCCGATTGCGTCGCGATAAGGACTCCAGCCTCGCCCAAAGATAGAATCAATCCATATCACGCGCTTCGATCGGAGACCGTTTGAAGAGGAACCACTGGATCCTGGGGCTGATCGTCCTGGCGGCGCTGGCGGCGCTGTTCGTCTGGGCGCGCCACCGCATTCACTTCGATTTCGGCGTCTTTCGCGCGCAGGTGGCGCGGGCCGACTGGAGCACGATCGGCATTGCCACCGGCTGCATCTACCTCGCCTACGTCTTTCGCTCCGCGCGCTGGGCGTTGCTGCTCCGGCATATCAAAAAGGTCGGGATCTTTTCGCTGATCGGCACACAGGTCATGGGATTCACGGCGGTGGCGCTGATCGGCCGCGTGGCCGATCCGGTGAGGCCATATCTGGTCGCCAGAAAGACGGGCCTGCCGCTCGGCAATCAACTCGCCGTTTACATCGTCGAGCGGCTCTTCGACGCCGGATCGATGGGCCTGATCTTTTCGATCGCCATGATCTGGATTCCGTCGGCCGATGTGTTGCGGGCCATGGCCCACTCCGGCTTGATGGCCAGACTGGCGGTTCACCACCAGGGATGGGCCTTGTTCACGGTGCGCTTCGGCGGGTTGGTGCTCACCCTGCTGGGAGCCTTGTTCCTCTTCTCCATCCGCCTGGCCGGAGGCGCGGTCGCCGCGTTCTTCGAGCGAGTGGTGGGACTGGTATCGAAGAAGCTGGGGCACGCGCTCGGCGACAAGGTGCGGGCGTTCCATTCCGGGCTCGACATCATGCGGTCCTTTGCCGACTTCGCCGTGGCCGTCTCGCTCTCGCTCAGCATGTGGGTGCTGATTGCCTTCACCTACTTCGAGGTGTGCAAGGCCTTTGTCGCCAGCCCGCAACTGGTCGCTATCTCGGCGCCCAAGTGCGTGTTGCTGATGGTCGCCAGCGGGGGAGCCAGCGTCCTTCAGCTTCCCTTGATCGGCTGGTTTTCGCAGATCGGGCTGGTGGCCGTAGCCGTCGCGGCAGTGCTGGGTGCGCCGCCGGAGGCGGCGACGGCCTGCGCGGCGATGTTGCTGGTGGTCACCTTTCTGGCCATCGTGCCGGTGGGCCTGATCTGGGCGCGGTTCGAGCACGTGAGCCTGCGCAAGGTGACCGCCGAGAGCGAGGAAGCCGAAGAAGAGCTCGAAGTTGGCCATCCCGCCGGCGCCGAACCTCGGGGCGAAAACCAGGCTATGACCGAGTAGGCTCGTTCCTCCCGCTCCGGGCGGCATAAAGCCGCCGCGGCGACGCGCCGCACGGACCGGGCGCCCCGCGGTGCGGATACAAACTGTCGCCGACCTAGCGAAGAGTCCTTCCTCCCGCGGGGAAAAGCTGCGATTGTTCCGGCGGCAGCGATCGATCGTCGCCAACCGGCGGAATTCCCGATGGATGGAAGTGAACCGTCTCCGGACCGACGGCGCCACCGGTGAGCAACATGCTCATGGCCTGCTCCATGGTCATTTCGGTTTCGGTCACCAGGCCCATGGGAAGGATTTGCAGAATGGCCGAGGTGGGATTGATGGCGTTGGGCAGCAGCACGGCGGCGAGCGGTTCGCCGGTGGCGGTGTCGGCGAATGTGCGGGTGAGAAAGCCGATGCACTTGTGGCCGGGAATGGGAAAGTCGACGAGCACCACGCGCTGGCTGGTTTCCCGTTTCCCGGTCATGCTGTCGAGCAGTTGGCGCACGGCCCCGTAGACCTTGGCCACCAGCGGCAGCCGGTCGAGCGCGGATTCGAACCACTCGAAGGCCTTTCGGCCCACAACCTCGGACGTGATGCGGCCCACGACGTAAAGCAGCACCAGCGTGAGCAGAATGCCGAGGAGAAACTGAACCCACGGCCGGTTGACGGCGGTTTCGGGAAAAAGCGCTCCCATCAGCCAGAGCACCGGTTGTCCGGCTTTGGCCAGAATGCCCAGAACGAAGCTGAAAATGAGATAGGTAACGAATAACGGTGCAATGGTGACGATGCCGGCCAGGATGTTGCGTTGCAGGCTGCGCAGCGTATGGGCGAGGGACGGGTTCAAGCAAAACTCCTGGGATGAGAATACGCGAATGGGGACGAAGAATCGGGGCGGAAGCAGCCCCATGGAGGGGGCGGTGGTGAACGGACTCAAAAACCGCTACACTCGAAACAAGCTCTAAAGCCGGGACCGGCGAGGATACATGAACTCAAAAGGGCAATACCGGCAAAAGGGCCGGAATAATAAATCCCTATATAGTGTAGGTGGAAGGTCGCAGATGGGCGAGCCGGAAGCCATTGACGACAAGATCGAGTTGAGCGAGGGCGAGCCGCATCCCGCCGAAATGCTCGCGAGCTTGCTCAAGGGCGAAAGCGGCGCGGCCCGGTGGCCGATTGGCTCTGCGCAGGCGACAGGGGAGGAAACCGCGGCGACGCAGCCTGCGCCTTCGGCGCCGCCGCCGGCGCGGATGGAAACTCCCCGAATCGAGGAAGTACCGCCCGCGGCGCGCGCCCTGGCCGCCCAACACGCCGACGAAACCGCGCAGGAACTCTCCGGCCTGCTGCGCACCATCCGGGCATTCCGTTCGGCCCTGCCCCTCGTTCAGCGTTTGTTGCCCCTTCTGGACGGCAACGTGGTCGCCGCAATCACCAACGTGCTGGCACCACGACCGCAGGCTGCGCCGGCCCAGAAGCCGGTCGACATGGCTCCCATGGAAAGCAGTCTGGCCGAGCTGAAAGCGCAGCATCAGGAACTGCGCAACCGGGTGCAGGAACAGGGCACATCGATGCAGCGCATCACCGATCAGATGGAGCGCGTGCGCGAGCTGACGGACCGCAACAGCGACGAGCTCGAGGAACTGGTCGAGGAGCTCAAGGCTGCCGGGAAGAAGATGAACATTGTGGCCTTTCTCGCGTTCGCGCTGCTGGCGGCATCGATTGCGCTGAATGTTGTCCTCTACCTCCAGTTCCATCACCTGATGCCGTAGCTCCCGGTTTTGATGGGAACGCCCCGTCTTTTTCATATCGTCAAATACTTTGTTTTTGTTACAAATACAATCTGGCGTTTCCCCGATCACTTTTTCCGGGATCGTGATGTGAGTCATTGCCAGCCGTATTTTCGCAGGGCTAGTATTCCGCATAGTTCAACCGGGTAAAGCCACTCACCCGGCTCTCAAATCCGCTATGCAGTTGTTCCCAAGTTCACAGAGCTTTACCAACGAAGCGGCGCTTACCGGCGCGCGCAGATGGAGCGTCTCGCCATGGCATGGTATGCCTACTGCATCGGTGAAAAACAGGCTTTTCCGGAACTGGCCCGACATCGCAAACCCGTTCCGATGGAATCAGTCGTCGGAGTCAGCGGCAATCAGGTTTTTCTTTACCCGGCAAGCGATTTGGCCATTATCGTAAGCGAACACAATCCCCACGAAGCATTGAGCCAGAAGGCCGGCGTGGATCACGCGAGGGTGATTGCCGACTGCTTTCAGCACTCCACCGTTCTTCCCTTCCGGTTCGGAACCATCTTCAACGACGACGAGAGCCTGCGGAAGTCGATCCGCTCCAATCAGCGGCAGTTCCTGTGCAATATCGACAAGCTGCGCGGCAAGACCGAAATGCACCTCAAGATCCTGGTCGACGACTGTTGCGGCAGGGAGCTGGAGCGCCATTGGCCGGCCGAGGGCGTGGGCCGCGAGTACCTGTCGAACCTGCGCGAAAATGCGGCGCGGCAGCGCGAGCGGCAAACACGCGCGCGCGCGGTGGCCTTCCAGATGCACCGGCTGTTCCTGCCCCTGGACGAGGAAGTAAGCTGCCGGCTGACCGAGAGCGGAAAGATGGCGCTCGACATCGCGCACCTGATCGATCGCAAATACGTGGAACGGTATCAGAACAAGTTCGCCACCACCAGCGCGATGATGAAAGACTGCGCGCTGCAGCTCTCCGGGCCGTGGCCTCCCTATCACTTCGTGCACCGGCTCACGCGGGGAACGCATCCGCATCCGGCGGCGGCGCAGGCGCCGGCCGTGCGCGTCCCGGAGGCGGTGGGGGCGATGGCGTAGAGAAACAGGGATCAGAGATCAGGGGTCAGAAATCAGGGTTTGGATTCCCCACTCCCTTGCGCCGCACCAGGTTGTTCAAGAAAGCCCGGCCAAGCGGCCGGGTTTTCTTTTGCGCGTAGGAAACGCCAGCGGTTTCAATGCGGACCAGGACAACTTCATCTCCTGAATCGCGCATCGAACGCGTTTTGGGCCTGCACATTTTCAATGTCTCCGGCAAAACGGGAGCACTTCGTTCCCGGGGGACGCGTCCTCCAGGCCGGCGCGCACGCCATCCCACGATTCAGATCCATTGCAGAGGCAAATGGCGGATTCCGAGGCATCTCCGGCGGGCAAAGCAGCCAATCCCTGGATCATTGCCGTCTCCGTCATGCTGGCGACGTTCATGGAGGTGCTCGACACGGCCATCGTGGTCGTGGCCCTGCCCTATATTGCCGGCTCGATGTCCTCGTCAACCAGCGAAGCGACCTGGGTTCTGACCAGCTATCTGATAGCCAATGCCGTCATTCTTCCCGCCAGCAACTGGTTCGCATTGCGATTCGGACGGAAGCGCTTTCTCATCACGTGCATCGTCATTTTCACCATCGCGTCGTTCTGTTGCGGCGCGGCGCCGTCCTTATCGTTGCTCCTTCTGGCGCGCATCGTCCAGGGCGCCGGAGGCGGCGCCTTGCAGCCCTTGTCGCAGGCCATACTGCTGGAAAGCTTCGAGCCGCGAAAACGCGGCATGGCGATGGCCGTCTTCGGATTCGGAGTGGTGGTCGCGCCCATCCTCGGGCCAACGCTCGGCGGCTGGCTGACCGATACGTTCAGTTGGCGCTACGCGTTCTACATCAATATTCCCATCGGAATCCTCGCCGCTTTCATGGTCGGGCGTTTCGTCGAGGATCCGCCCTACGTGCGCGATACCAGGGCCGCCGCATTCGATAATCTCGGCTTCGGGCTTCTCGCCGTGTGGACGGGCTGCCTGCAGGTGATCCTCGACAAAGGCCAGGAAGTGGACTGGTTCGGGGCCACGTGGGTGCGCTTCGCATTTACCGGTTTCGCGGTTGCGTTTGTTCTTTTCATCCTGCATTGCCTGAAGGCGAAAGCGCCGCTGGTCGACCTCAAGGTTCTTCGCGACCGGAACTTCGCCGTAGGATGCCTGTTGATGGTCCTCTTCGGATTGTGCGTATATTCCACCATCACCGTGCTGCCGCTCTTTTACCAGGAGCTTTTGGGCTACACCGCGTTCACCGCCGGCATTGTGGTCTTTCCCCGCGGCATCGGCGCCATCGTGGCCATGCCGGTGATCGGCTATCTCGGGGCAAAGCTCGACGTTCGCTACCTTCTGACCTTCGGATTCCTCGTCTTCGGGATCGTGTCTCTCATCTTTGGCGACGTGAATCTGCAAATCAGCCCGTCGACGCTGCTATGGCCGATTGTGATCACCGGCTTCGCCCTGAGCTTTGTCTTCGTCCCCATCACCACCCAGTCCTACGACACCCTGCGCAACGAGCAGATCGGCAACGCAAGCGGCGTCTTCAATCTGGTGCGGAACGTCGGCGGCTCGGTGGGAATCTCGCTGGCCCAGACGGAGCTGACGCGCCGTTCGGCCGTGCACCAGAACGAAATTACCAATTACGTTGCCCGGACCCAGGTGCACTTCCAGCAGGAGATTTCGGCTTTGACGGGGTTTCTCGGCCGTCAGGTCCATCCTGCAAATGCCCTGCGCGGCGCGGCCTCGACCCTCTACCAGAGCCTCGGTCAACAGGCGCTCCTGTGGGCGTTTGTCGACGTCTTTCGCTGGACGGCGGTGCTGTGTTTTGTCTGCATGGCGCTGGTATGGCTCTTCCGCAAGGCGACGCATGTGAAGGGGAAGGCCGCCGCGGCGCACTGAGCGAAGAGCCGCCTTATGGCGCGCGGCGCGTGAGCACGTAGGACTTGCGCCGGTCACTGGAGGCGTGGTCGATCTGCTTCCAGAAGCCGACGAAATAATCGACCGCTGAAATCGTCGAAATCACAACCGTGAAATAGACGCCGGCGATCGCGATCCAGCGAACCGGAACCACCAGCGGCCCGAAGATCCAGTTGTCCCACCCGTGGGCCAGGATCGCCGAGACCACAGCGACGATCTGGACGACGGTTTTGAGCTTGCCCAGGTCGCTGGCCTGGATGGTGAAACCCTCGGAAGACGCGATGGAGCGCAGGCCGGAGATGAGGAATTCGCGGCTGATGATGACGACGGCAATCCAGACCTTCACCACGTCGGGGTTGTAGGCCACCAGGGCCACGATGGCAGCCGTGACCATCACTTTGTCGGCCAGCGGGTCGAGGAGCATGCCGATGGTAGTGATCTGGCCGCGCTTGCGCGCCAGATAGCCGTCCACGCCATCGGTGATCGAAGCCAGGATGAACAGGACCGAGGCGGAAATCTCCTGCGCGCCGCCGGACTTCCACGAAAAGTGCGGCGACAGAATCCATAAGAGCAACGGGATCATGGCGATCCGGCTCATCGTGATGGAGTTGGGCAGATTCACAGCACTCTTCGGCCACCCGCCTGCAGCCATTATAGGAGCGTTCCATTTCCAGAACGGGCGCCAAGGGCGTCTTGGCGCGGGATTTCGCCATCCGCCGCGGATTCGCGCACGCAGGTGCTTTGGATACCGGTGTTTGCGTGCGGCGCCCGGCATCCGCTGCGCAGGACCGTCACAATGTTTCTTCCCATCGCCGGGCGCAATGTGACATCCTTCCCAAGCGCTCCGGAGAATCCGCAGTCAGGCTGGCTCGACCGTGCCGGGATATGCCAGCGGATGAATCCTCAACCGGAAGCGCTTTCGGGAGGTCAAACCATGCCGATTCGCCCAACGACAATTTCGGTAGCCGCACTTGTGCCGGCGGCTATCCTGGCTGCAGCCCTCGGTTCCGGCGCTGTCCGTGCGCAACAAGCCGAAGAGACGGTGGTCCGCAACCACATTACAGTGACCCAGGCCGACATCGACGCTGCAGCCGCCGTCCGGTATTCGAGTTTCCATGTGATGGCCGCCGGAGTTCCCGGCGCAAAGGAGAAAGCGCGGTCACTGAACGAAGAAAGCGCCCGCCGCGCCGCGGAGTTCGGAGGACGGGAGGCCGATTCTGAAACAACCGGTCGGAAGACCATACCTTCGCCGACGGGAACCCATTTCTACCCGGCCGACGTGAGCAAAGGCGAACCAAAGGCTCCTCTCGTGACCTCGGCTGTCAATCACGCGGTATACATTAACCTGCCCGCCAAAACAACGGTCGCGCAGGAGTGGGGCAATCCCGAAGGCTTTCTGAAGGATCTGTTCAGCAGCACATTCATTCACCTTTCCGACCAATACACCGGCTCGACCACGGATAACTACACCGTGGGACAGAACGCAATGGCCACGTATGCGGAATATACGATGAACGGGAATAATCCTGTGATCTATGAGCACGAGCTATGGGCGATAGTTCATGGCGTAATCGCCTCGAATCCGAAAGAATATGGCACGGGCCTGGGGCATATCTATCACCTGTTTCTTCCCAATGGCACCGACACGTGCTTCGACGAAACTGCCGAGTGTTATTCACCCGACAACTTCGACGATTGGGTCTTCTGCGCCTATCACGACGAGGTGCAGTTCAAGGACATCGGCACGGTATTGTTCACGGTGCAGCCTTATCAAAACGTGGACGGCTGCGCCGTGCACCAGCCCAGTCCCAACGGCAAGCTGGTCGACTCGACCGATTCCGTGCTGGGGCACGAGACGTTCGAGACCATCACCGATTGGGACCCACCGAATGGATACACGAACCAGACCTCGCTCGATTTGCAATTCTTCGAAATCGCCGACGAGTGCCAGCCGTTGACGGATGACAATGGAGACTTTCTGGTGCCGACCTTCAAGATCAGCGGGAAGGAGTATGCGGTGCAGTTGATGTACTCGAACTTTTACCACGCCTGCGCCGCACAGCCATAGGCTTTCGTCGCGATGATAGACTTTGCGTCATCATGTCCATCGATTGCCTGAGCCGCCGGCTCTTTCTTGCCCGCGGCGCCCGCGCAGCCCTGGCTGCGCGCTTTGTCTGGTCGCCGGCAATGCGCGCGGCAATGCCGCTGCCTCTCGCGGCAAGCCCGGCCGAGGAGAGCCTCGACGGCTATATCGCAGCCTATATGACCGCGATGAACGCGCCGGGAATGACGCTCGGCATGACCGATGCAACAACAACCGTGCGCACCGCGGGATACGGGTTTGCCGACGTGGACCTGCGCATCCCGGTCAATGACAGCCATCTCTTCCAGATCGGCTCGATCACCAAGTCGTTTGTGGCTCTGGTCCTGTTGCAGCTCCACGAGGAGGGCAAACTCGATCTGGAAAAACCGGTTCTGGATTACCTGCCCGGCCTGCCGATCGTGACGGAATTCGGGCCCATCACGACGCACCATCTGCTCACACACACCTCGGGATTGCCCGACTACGGAGAAGTGTTTTTGAGCGATCCTTCGGCGCGGCTGGTGCAGGGATTCAAGCCCGGCGAACACTTCCACTACTGCAATGCCGGGTTTTCCATTCTCGGCCTGCTGGCGGCCAGGCTCGATGGCCGGCCATGGCGCGAATGCGCACAGGCACGCATTCTCTCGCCTCTGGAAATGACCGCGACCATGCCGGTGCTCTCGACCGAAGGGCGCGTCCGCAGCGCCGTCGGATACGAAGCCTTCCGGGACGACCTGGTGTATCCGCGGCAAGGCAAACTGGCCCCCGCGCCCAACCTGGTGATGGACACGACCGACGGCTGCATCGCCTCGACGCCGGGCGACATGGCGCGCTATCTTCGCATGTTGCTGAATCATGGGCAGGGGCCGCACGGGCGCATTGTAAGCGAAGAGAGCTTTGCGCGGATGGCCACGCCCTGCATCAAGGCAGCCGATTTCAGCGATACGGCGAGCTACGGTTATGGCATCGCCGTGGACACGCTCGACGGACACAAGATCCTGCGCCACACCGGCGGCATGGTGGCGTTTGCCTCGTCGATCCACGTGGATCTCGACGGCGGCGTGGCGGCCTTCGCATCCATCAACGCCATGCAAGGCTACCGGCCGACGGCGGTGACGGAGTTTGCGGTGCGTCTGCTGCGGGCCGGACGCGAATCGAAGCCACTGCCGCCGGCGCCGGCAGTCGCCGATCCGCTCGAAGTGGAGAATGCTTCCGATTACGCCGGAACATTCGCGTCGGGCACAGAAGCCGGATTGACGTTTGGTGCGGAGAGCAAGCGGCTGTTCGTGCTCGACAACGGGAAGCGAGTCCCGTTGCAGCACGCCGGCGGAGACAACTTTATCTCCACCGCCGAAGGCGTCCTTGCGCAGCACACGTTCGTCTTTGGCCGCGCCAGGCCCGAAGACTCGAAGGCATCGGCGCCTGGGCCCGTAGTCGAGGTCAGCTACGGTTCTGACTGGCATGTGAACGCCAGATACCAGGGTCCGCAACACTTCGCCGTGCCGCAGGAGTATTCCGCATTCGCCGGCCGCTACCGCAGCGACAGCGCATGGGGCGGCGATGCGCGGGTCTTCGTTCTGAAAGGCCGGCTGGTGGTGGAAGGCGAACCGCTCGAGCCGATCGGCGGCGCGCTGTTTCGCTGGGGCGGAGAGTCCTGGTCTCCGGAAACTGTGGAGTTCTGTCATGTATTTGAGGGCAAGGCACGCATGATGAAGTTTGCAGGCATGGATTTCTGGCGAGTCGAAGTGGGGTAGAGAGTTCCGGCCCTGTCGAGGCGTGGGAAGAAAAAAACGCAGACCCCTCGACCTCGTCCGTCCGCCGCAGCGGGCGACTCAGCTCAGGATGACAACGCTGTTCGCCCAACCGGCTCCAGATTCAGGAGGCTACGCGTAGATGCCGCGCTGCTTGATGGTGAAGGCCACGCGATCGATGGCCAGCATGTAGGCGGCGATGCGGTTGTTCACGTTATGGGCCTCGGCGTAGCGCACCACGTCGTCGAAGCTGTCGCGCAAAATGGTCTCGAGCTGCTCGTTGACAATGGCTTCTTTCCAGAAGTAACCCTGGCGGTCCTGCACCCACTCGAAATAACTTGCCGTCACGCCGCCGGCATTGGCCAGAATATCGGGGACGATGAAGATGCGCTTGTCGGCGAGGATTTCGTCGGCGACCGCGGTGGTGGGGCCATTGGCGCCCTCCACCACGATGCGCGCCTGGATGCGTTCGGCGTTGCGGCTGGTGATCACGTTCTCCGTGGCCGCGGGAATGAGGATGTCGCATTCGGCGACCATCAGCTCGTCGCTGGGTGTGGCCTCGGCGCCGCGGAATCCGAGAACGGTGCCGTTGCGGTACTTGTATTCGATCAACTGGTGGATGTCGATGCCGTTGGGGTTGGCGAGGCCGCCGTCGTATTCGGCAATGCCGACGATCTTGTAGCCGTGCTCCATCATGAGGCGCGCGGCGTTGGACCCCACGTTGCCGAAGCCCTGGATGACGACGCGGCAGCCCTCGACGGGCAGCTTGAGATAGCGCAGGCTCTCGTCGCAAACCACCATCACGCCGCGGCCCGTGGCCTCAATGCGGCCGCGCGAGCCACCGATATTGAGCGGCTTGCCGGTGACCACGCTGGTGACGGTCTGGCGCATGTGCATGGAGTAGGTGTCCATCATCCACGCCATGGTCTGCTCGTTGGTGTTCACGTCGGGAGCGGGGACATCCTTCTCGGGACCGAGAAACTCGATCATCTCCGCGGTGTAGCGACGGGTCATGCGCTCCAGCTCGCCGCGGCTCATCTTTTTCGGATCGCAGATCACGCCGCCTTTGGCGCCGCCGAAGGGAATGTTGACCACCGCGCACTTCCAGGTCATCCAGCTTGCCAGGGCGCGCACTTCGTCGAGCGTGACTTCGGGCGAATAGCGAATGCCGCCCTTTGCCGGGCCGCGCGCGATGGAGTGTTGCACGCGGAAACCGGTGAACATCTCGATCCGGCCGTCATCCATAGTGACGGGAAAATGCACGATAATTTCGCGCGAGGGGGAACGAAGAACCTTCCAGAGACCTTCATCCAGATTCAGCTTGCGTGCCGCAAAATCGAATCGCGCAGCCTGGGCTTCCCAGGGATTGATCTCCTGCTCGAGGCTTACAGTTGCCATATAATCTCCCAAGTCTTCAGCGCTGCCGTCCCCGGCAAGCGGGCAGCAAACCTGTCCGGAAAGAAACCTGCCCGGAAGGAATAGACGCGCCAGTGCTTCCACCGGTTACCCGGATCGTTTGGCCGCCGGATCGCCCAACTCCGGTGCGGCCGGACGTTTGAGCTCCCGGCGCCGGCCGGACGGGCCCAAACCCCAGTGAGTCTAGGCCTCTCATATCGGCATAGTCAAGCCGGCGAACAGGCCCGGCCGCGCCACGGGTAACGGATTGGTGAACGTGTTTTTCGGCCTGGAAGCGCGCATTCCCCCCGGGCGGCTCATCCGGTTGCCCTTTGGGAAGTTGTCAAAAACCGCGTGCTTCATGGAGACTGATTCCACCTTGCTGTCCGTAATTCAGGAGTCGTGGAATGCACCGACTGCTGTTTTCGATCCTGGCCGCGGGACTTCTGCCGGTTTCCGCCGGCGGCGCGCAGGCGCCGCAAAAGACATCTCAACTGCCGACGGCAACGCCTGCCGCGCAACCTGCCGAAGCGAAGGCTGTGCCCGGCGTTCCGCCGCAGGCGCACCCCCTGGAGCCGGCCGATCTCCAAGCCTTCTTCGATGGGGTCTTTCCGCTGCAGCTCGAACGCAGCGATGTCGCCGGCGCGTCCGTTCTGGTGATGCAGAACGGCAACGTGCTGTTCAGGAAAGGCTACGGGTTTGCCGATCTGACAGCGAAGAAAGCGGTCGATCCCGACTCGACCGTCTTCCGGCTGGCGTCGATTTCCAAGCTTTTCACATGGGTTTCGGTGATGCAGCTCGAGGAGCAGGGCAAACTCGATCTCGATACCGACGTGAACCGTTATCTCGACTTCCGGATCCAGCCGGCTTTCAACAAGCCCGTCACGCTGCGCAACCTGATGACGCATACGGGCGGCTTTGAAGAGGTCCTCGATGACATCATTGTGCTCGACCCCAAAAAGCAGCCGACGCTGCGCGACGACCTGATCGACAACCAGCCCAGGCGCCTGTTTCCGCCCGGCGTTATTCCCGCCTATTCAAATTACGGCGTGGGCGTGGCGAGCTATATCGTTCAGCGCATCAGCGGCGAGCCTTTCGAACAGTATGTGCAGGATCACATCTTCACGCCGCTGGGCATGACGCATTCGTCGTTTTACCAGCCGATCCAGAAGTCGCTTGCCGGCTTCGTCTCCGAGGGATATCGCTCCAGCACGCTCAAGCCGGCGGTGGGATTCGAGATGCTGAATCCGGTGGGTGCGGGAGGATTGTCGTCGACAGCCGCGGACATGGGGCGCTTTGGGCAGGCGCTGCTGAACGGCGGCGAGCTCGACGGCAAGCGCATCCTCAGGCCGGAGACGCTCGCTCTGATGTGGACGCCGCAGTTCCGCGCCAGCGACCAGTTGCCGCCGATCTGCATGGGCTTTTACCAGGACTGGCGCAACGGGCTGCGCTGGATCGGCCACGAAGGCGATCTGATCGCGTTCCACAGCCTGTTCTTTGTCGAGCCGACGCAAAAGATCGTGCTCTTTGTCTCGTATAACTCAGCGGGCGGCGGAAGCCAGCCGCGGCCGGAGATCATCGACTTCTTCTCCGACCGCAACTTTCCCGGCGCGCCCAGGGTCGAGTTCCTGAAGACTCCCGCGAACCAACTCAAGGCGATCGACGGCACGTATCAAACCACTCGCCGCGCCGACTCGACCAAACTGCGGCTGATGAACGTCTTCGACCAGGCGCGCGCAAGAGTGGACAAGGACGGTGTGCTGCACCTGGGCGAAGTCAAGGATCTGCGTGGACACCCCATCCAGTGGAAGCCGATCGGAAAAGATCTCTGGCAAAACGAAGACGGACAGCAGAGAGTGTTCGGCATCCGCGACGACGGCGGCCGCGTTGTGCGCATCGCCTTCGATTTTCCCGGCATCCAGTTGGAGCGCGTGCCCTGGTACGAAGACAGCCGGTTCGTGGGTTGGACCGCGGGATCGAGCCTGGGCATTCTCGCGCTCGTGGTGCTCGCCACGCTGATTCGCCTGGGACGGCGCATCTTTTTGCGCCGCCGTCCCAGGCTGGAGCTGCAGCCGGGAACGATCCGGCTCACGCTGGGCCCGCGCATCGCCGCATTTTGCTGGGTGATTCTCCTCGGTACGATCCTGATCTTCTTCGTATCCCAGGGCGACGATCTGATGCCGCCCACGCCGGCCTGGTTCAAGTGGTTCGTGCTGATGAACTGGGCTGCGGGGATCGCGATCTTTTTCAGTATTTTTGCGGTCGCGGCCGGAATCCGCATCTGGTGGCGCGAGGAAACCCGCCGCATCACAAAGATCAAATTCTCGCTGGCGGGCTTGTCGTGCCTGGTTCTGTGCTGGTTTTCGATCGTGTGGAGAGTGATCGGCCCGGCGCACCGGATCTAGGTGCGGTTTCGCAGCAAACATTCCTCGTGCGTCTCCAGGGCGAGCTGCGCGAATCCGCTACTACTTCATCGGCGAGAAATCCGTGGGCAGCATGTAGGTCGAGTCGATGCTGTCGACAAGCTTGTCGGCCTGCTCGGATTTCAGGATTTCGGCGAAGTCCGGGTCGGCGCGCATCGCCTCCCAGTTCTTCTTCGCGTCTTCGCGGCTGGAATGGGCCAGGATGTAAATGAATGTATTGTCCGACGCGGGCGCGTCCTGGGGCACCCAGAAACCGACCGGCGTCAGATCATGCCGGGCGAAGAGCGGCGTGATCTTGTCGCGAAAACGCGCCGCCAGCGCCGGCACCTTGCCCGGGACCGTGTGATACACGCGAAGTTCGAAGACACGGTTGCTGTCGGCTCTCACTTCCGGGCTGCGCATCGTGAGCGACGTGATGGCCGATCCGGCCAGGAACGAGACGAGCGCGGTGCCGATCAGACGAATCGGAGTTCGTTGGCAGTTCAAGAGATTCCGGAATCTGGCGATCATGGTTCGCACGGGTCGCGGGACGCATCCGGCCAACAGGCAGCAAGTGACTTCCTGCCGATCGTTGCGCATTCCGCGGCCTCGTCCTCCTTTTCGATGGGCTCATCCTGTGACGCATTGCCGAGAAGCGTCCAGGAATCTCTCCGAAGAACTACTCATACCGCAGCGCCACCAGCGGATCGACGCGTGTCGCCCGCCAGGCAGGAAGGTAGCAGGCTGCCAGCGCGATGACGGTCAGAACAGCCGTCACGGCGACGAAGGTCAAAGGATCCGCCGGCCGCACGCCGTAGAGCACTCCGCTCATCAGACGCGAAACCACGAGCGAAGCAGCCAGCCCGGTCGCGGCGCCGGCCAGAGCCAGCCTGATTCCCTGGCCCAGCACCATGCGCAGGATCTCTCCTCTCGTCGCGCCGAGAGCGAGGCGAATGCCGATCTCGAGCGAGCGCTCGTTGACAAGGAAGGAGATGACTCCGTACACGCCCAGGCCGGCCAGGAGCAGCGCGGTGACGGCGAAGGCGGCGACCAGTTCGAGGGAGAATCGCCGGCCCGCGAGCGAGGCGGAGAGCACATCGTCGAGCGTCTGCGCCGCGAATACCGGTAGTTGCGGATCGACCGCCTGCACCTGCTCGCGCACGTCGGCGCATATGGCGGCGGGGTCCAGTTGGCCGCGCAGAAAGATGGCCAGGTCTTTTGCCTTGCGCTGGAAGACGCTCAGATAGATCTGCGAAATGCCCGGCTCCGCGATTGATTCCGTGCGCGCGTTGGCCACCACGCCGATCACGGTAATCCATGAGGGTTTGGCCGGGTTCAGATTGAAGCGCATGCCGACGGGATCCTCGCCGGGCCACCAGGCTCGCGCCATGGCCTCGTTGACTATGGCGACAGGAGGCGTCGTTTCGAGATCCTGGTCGCTGAAATTGCGGCCGCGCAACAGCGACAACCCCAGAATGTGGAAGTAATCCGGCGAGACAATCGAGACGTCGATGAGCGGAGCCTGGGTTGCAGGAGTGTCCCGGCCTTCGCGGATGAACGGACGCGGATTCAGATCGCTCCGGCCATGGCCGAGGGGCAGCGCCGCGAGATCGCCGACCGCGGATTCCTCGACCCCCGGCAGCTTTTGCACACGGGACAGCACGGCCCGCAGCAGCGTTGCTTCCTGGGTCGCCGTTCCGTAGATGTCGGTCCTGGGGTCATTGGGAATGGGAAGCCAGGTTTGAACCGACATCACATGGCGGGGATTGAAGCCCAACTGCACCTGGTAAAGGCGCCAGAAACTGCGCAACAGAAGGCCCGCGGCGATCGACAGCACCAGCGACAGCGCAAATTCGGTGGCCACCAGCGCGCCGCGGGTCCGCGTCCGTACCATCGATCCCTTCGAGCCTCGTCCCTCCTGGCGGAGCGCATGGTTCACATCCAGCCGGCTCGCCTGCCAGGCGGGAGCGAGACCGAAGATCACGCCTGCGGCGAGGGTCACGGCGGCGGCGAAGATCAGGACACTCCAGTTCAGCGAGATTTCGTTGATGTGCGGCAGGCTTTCGGGAATGAGATGCAGCAGCATTCCGCGGGCGGCGAAAAGGATTCCCAGGCCGCCGAGGCCGCCCAGCAGACATAGCAGCAGATTCTCCGTCAGCAACTGGCGCACGAGCCGTGTTCTGGCCGCGCCCAGCGCCTGGCGAATGGCAATCTCGCGCCCCCTTGCGCTGGCGCGCGCGAGCAGAAGATTCGCGACATTCACGCAGCCGATGAGAAGCACCAGCCCGACTGCGCCCAGCAGCAGCGACAGCGACTGGCGAACACCGCCGACCACGCTTTCCTGAAGCGGAATCAGGCGCACCGTCCACCGTAACTGGGCGGGATAATTCGCCGGATACTGCCGCTGCAGCGCTGCCACCAGCGCGTCAAGGCGGCTTTGCGCGGCGGCAACCGACAAGCCGGGACTCAGCCGGGCATTGATGTCCGGCCCAAGCCGCGTGCCGCGCATCGGAGGCGGAGCGGGATCGGCGGAGAAATTGCTCGCCGCCCAGAGTTCGGTGCTTCGCTGCTCGGGGGTTCGGCCGGGATCGCGAAAACCGGCGTGCATGACGCCGATGACCCGGTACAAGTCGTTATCGAGGCGCAGATTCCGGCCGAGAATATGAGGATTGCTCGCGAAGGCCCGCTTCCACAGCCCGTCGCTGATCAGAACATCCAGCGTGAATCCGGGCGTCTTGTCGTTGGGGTCGAAGCTGCGGCCCAGTTGCGGCTTCGCTCCCAGCATGGCCATGTAGTTCGGCGTGACGGCGAGAAACAGGATTCGCTCCGGCTGAGAGGAGCCGGTGAGGTTCACCGAGCCGCCGCCGATGAGCGAGACATATTGGAAGATTCCGGAACGCTCGAGGTCGTGCCACTCCGGTATGGACACGCCGACGTCGCGCGCGCCGATGCCGGGCAGGTCATCCTCGATCCGCACGAGCTGCTCGGGATGCGGATAAGGCAGCGGATGCAGCAGCGTGGCATCGACCACGCTGAATATGGCCGTCGTCGCTCCAATGCCCAGCGCCATGGTGAGGATCACAATGGCGGCGAAGCCCGGCGACCTGGCGATCAGACGCAGCGCATGGCGCAGGTCCTGCAGCACGGTTTCAATCCACGGCATTCCCTGCTCGGCGTGATACTGCTCGCGGACCGTCTCCGTCGCGCCGAATTTCAGCACGGCATGGCGGCGGGCTTCGGCGGGCGCCATGCCGGAGCGAAGGTTCTCCTCGGTCTGCAGGGCGAGGTGCTCCTCAACCTCTTCGCGCAGCCGCCGGTCGCCGGACGGCCCAACGACGAGGTTCCGGATACGCGCGAAGAACCGTTTGAGGAATCTCATGGCAGATTGTCCGCTTTCGCCGGCAGCAACGGGACCAGGCTCACAACCCGGATTCCATTGGGTCCGCGCTCCTTTGGCTTTCCAACAGGGATCATCCCACACTTCCTTTGGGAAAACAACAGGAAAGTGATCAACTGCGGTTTTTCGATCAACGGCTGCCAATCCGGAATTTCGTTCGCCGTGCACGGGCCAGGGCTTGAGCCACAGTGGCGGGTACACTGGGTTTCATGAAGACCGCTGCCGATCTCATCCAGCCCAGGCGCAGGGAATTCCTCGCCCTCGCCAGGGAACACACGCTCGTTCCCGTGTGCCGCACGCTGGTTGCCGACCTGGAGACGCCGGTATCGGCGTTTTTGCGCGCGGCGTGGGCGGAGCCGGAGTGCTGTCTGCTCGAGTCAGTGGAAGGCGGCGAGCAGGTGGGCCGCTACACGTTCATCGGGGTCTCGCCCTACAAGCGCATCGTGGCGCGGGGGCGCGAGATCGAGATCAGCGAAGGCCGGGCCGGCGCGGCGGGCAGGCGGACATCGCGCATGGAAGGCGATGTTTTCGCCGTGCTGCGCGATGCGCTGGGCGGGCACAGGCCGGCGCGGCTGAAAGGGCTGCCTCCATTTACCGCGGGTGCGGTCGGCTATTTCGCCTACGATGCCGTGCGGCAAATCGAGCGGCTGCCGGCGACGGCGGCCGACGAGCTGAAGATCCCCGACGCGTGCCTGTTGTTCTTCGACGAGGTGCTGGCCTTCGACCACGTGCGCAAGGAAATCTGGCTGGTGGTGACGGCCGACGTGACGCGGGAGCGGCCCAATGACGCATACGACAAGGCGGTGAGACGGCTCGCGAAGCTGGAGCGGCGGCTGGAGCAGCCGCTGCCGAAGATGAGATCGCCGCGCGCGCAAGGCAGGCTGAAGATCGTGCACCGCACGCGCAAGCGCGACTACCTTCGCGCCGTGGAGCGCACCAGGGAATACATCGCCGCGGGCGATGCTTTCCAGGTGGTGATTTCGCAACGCTTCGACGTGAAGCCGGGCGCGGATGCCTTCCAGGTCTATCGCGCCCTGCGCACCGTGAATCCCAGCCCGTACATGTACTTCCTGCGCATGGCGCCGGATTCGGCGCTCGGCGCGCCTGCCCGCGCGCCAGGGACGCAGCGGGCGGCAGGGACGATTGAACTGGCGGGCTCGTCACCCGAGCTGCTGGTGCGGGTAAACCGGAGTCGTGTGGAGTATCGGCCCATCGCCGGCACGCGGCCGCGCGGCGCAACCGAGAAAGAGGACCAGGCGCTTGCCGACGAGATGGCGAACGACGAAAAGGAGCGCGCCGAACACGTGATGCTGGTCGACCTGGGCCGCAACGACGTGGGCCGCGTGAGCGAATACGGCTCGGTGAAGGTCGACCGGCTGATGTTCGTGGAGCGTTACTCGCACGTGATGCACCTGGTCAGCAGCATCGAGGGCCGGCTGCGGCCGGATCTGACGGCAGTCGACGCGCTGCGTGCCTGCTTCCCTGCCGGCACGCTCTCCGGCGCGCCGAAGGTCCGCGCAATGGAGATCATCGAGGAGCTGGAGCCGGCGTGCCGGGGCACCTACGGCGGCGCGGTGCTCTACGCCGATTTCTCCGGCAATCTGGATTCGTGCATCGCCATCCGATCGCTGCTTGTCACCCGTGGCGCGGGATACATCCAGGCCGGCGCGGGGATTGTCGCGGATTCCGTGCCGGAGCTCGAATACCGGGAGTCGATGAACAAGGCGCAGGCGGTGATCCGGGCCATCGAACGCGCGCGCGGCGCGTGACGAGGGACTGAGGAACTCGGGACTGAGGAATTCATTGTAACGACGAACGATGGACCAAAGAACGGGTCGCAAAAAGCAAATGAGTCTCTCGACTAATCGTTCTCGCTCCCTGCTCCTGAGCTTGCCCATTGTTCCCTGAGTCCCCGGAACTGGCTGCATAAATGCTCCAGGCCGGCAAAGGAACCGTCTCGCAGGGGCTCAAGCCCGCGGATTTTGCGACCATTTGCGGCACGACTAAACAGCTTGCTGAAAAAGTCCTGGAGGCGGTGTCTTGTAACAGGGCCCGGCTTTCAGCCGGGCCGTAAACATCGCAGGATCAGATCCGGCTTTAGCCTCTGCTGCGCTCCGGTCCCGGAGTTCTCCGGTGTTTCGGCTTTTTTCAGCAAGCTGTAAAGCCGTGCCCTTTCAAAACCGGATCTACGCAACCGCTTCAGGCCCTTGGTCCCTCAGTCCCTTAGTCCCTTAGCCCTGCTTCACGACGCCGCGGCCAGTTCCTCCACCACCACCGGCGCGAGACGCTGCGAGCCCTTGCGCGGACCGCGCTTGCGCGTGCACATCGTCTTGATGCGCTCGAGCAGCTCCTGCGACGTGCACTGCTTCCTGGCCAGCAGGGCGTCGGCCGCGTGCAGCTCGCCGCCCATTCTCTGCGGGTCGCACAGCAGGATCATGGGTATGTGCGGAGCCATCCTCTTGAGCTTGTCGACGAGCTGACCGCCGGTCATCTGCGGCATCACATGGTCGGCCAGCACGAGATCGACCTGGTTTTCTCCGAAGAGACCGATGGCCTCCTGGCCGCTGGCGGCCGAGATCACCTTGTACCCTTTGGTCACAAGCATGAACCGGAGTACGGAAAGATCTTGTTCGTTGTCGTCGACGCAGAGAATGATCTTCTTGGGGCGCATTTTACGTGTATCCACTCCTTGATTGGCGTTGCTCCGTCAGCGAGGCCCCCGAGGCCGGTTGAGGCACAGCCACGCCTGCCTGCGAGCCTCATGCCTGCCCGACCCCCCGGCTGCCACGCGTGGGTACGCGCGACGAAATCACGGACCGGGATTCCGGCATTCGATGCCGCACAAGCCTGGTCTTCGCTCACAGTCACGCTGTGTTGAAAGTTGAGTTCAGACCGGCATGGCTACCGGTTGAATTGCTGCAATGAATGGGAACATTACGACGAACGGCGGTTGAGGGAAAGATGGAAGAGCAGGCGAAAGCGGCTTTGTAAACAGCCCTGAAACAGAGGCAGATCGGCTAGCGATAACACGAGCCGTCACTTGGCATGATGAAAGCCTGTTGAAAGCATGTGCATCAGGGCAGGAAAAGCAGCCCGCTTGCCACAGATACTGTGCTGCCCGCCACGCGCACATCGGCAACCGTCGCCGCCTGCCTCCGCGCGGAAAGAAAAAGGTCGCTGGGACGGCCCATCTCCACGCCCTGGCGCAGGTGAATACGCTCGCCGGAAGCGACGATGTTGCGCGCCACCAGATAGCTGATCGCAGGCCCGGCCGCGGAGCCGGTCGCCGGATCTTCGCCGCCGTAAAACTGCATCCTCGCCCTCCATTCCCGCGGAGGGCAGACCTTTGGACTGGCGATTGGCGCCAGAACGTAAAACCACCTCGCGCCTCGCTCGCGCAGCCACGGCGTTGACCGATCGTGATTCACCCTGAGGCGTTCCAGCGATTCGACCGAGTGTAGCACGACAATCGCAAATGCGTTGCCTGTGGAAACGACCTGGGGTGTGAATGCGGGATCGAGATCGTCCGCGGCCAGGCCGATGAGTTGCGCGACCTCGGCGCGATCGAGCTCCGCGCCAAACTCCGGATCGCGCTGCGTCATCTCGCCGAAGAGCGAGGCCACGCCGGCTGCGGCCTCGCCCGGCGCAGGCCCGAAGCGCACCGGCACCCGCCCGATGTTGAGGGCGAGCGCGACCGTTTCGTCCTGAACGGTTTCGGGCGCCTGCAGCTTGAGTACGCCGGCCGTTCCCAGGGTGGGATGTCCGGCGAAGGGCAGTTCTTCCTGCGTGGTGAAGATGCGCACGCGCACGCCCTCGGCGATCTCGGTTTCCACGGGCCGGCGCCGGATGAACGTGGTCTCCGACAGGTTGAACTCGCGCGCGATCGCCTGCATCCGCTCTGTGTCCAGCCCGACAGTGTCGAAGACGACCGCGAGCGGATTGCCTGCCAGCGGCGTTGCGGTAAAGACGTCGACGATGAAGTATTCGAGTTCGACGCCGGCGGACGTTCTCAATCCGGACATGGGCTTATTATTGGGCAGGAATCCGGAATGCCGAACCGCAAATGCCGGCATTCGTCACATTGTCCCGGCATCCCGCCTCGAAGTCATTTCCATCGCAAGAGCGCCGCGCGGGCCTATCCGTGAAATGGTCCTTCATCGGCCGAGGGCCCGTAGACCGACGGAACAGGCACATCGTTGAGCCGCAGGTAGACGCCCAGTTGCGCGCGATGATGAATCAGGTGGTTGAGCAACACAGCGCGCAGAGCCATGTAACGGGGCCCGTTGAATAACACATTCTCCCCTGCAACCATCTTCCACCTTTCCGCCCACTGCGCGTCGCTGGTTGCTGCCATGGCGGCGCGCGTCTCGGTGACAACCCTGTCGAACAGATCGACGACGTGCTTGCGGGATTCCGCGAGTGGATGAAAGGCCCCGGGGTGTTTGGCAAGGTCCAGCGCCGCGGTCTTCAAGGCCGCGCTGCCCAGGCCCGGAATCCCGGCTACGTGCCCGGCAAGCTGGCCCAGCGTCATCGATTTCTCGTGCGGTTTCCATGCCAGCTTGTCTTCGGGAATGCGCTCGAGACAGCGACGCGTGCACGCCATCTCGCGGTCGAACTCGGGCAACAGCATCTCACTGATCGTCATCCGTTCCTCCCGGCTCCGATTCGAAAATGCTTCTTGTGAAAACGATCCTCCCCTCGTCAAAACGGGAGAACTGCAGGCGTCGATTTAGACTCAGGTTGGGGACGAACCGGTCCGATGCCGTCCATCGCCTATCTCGAGTGTTCGCGCTGCCACGCGCGCATTTCGGCCGAGACGCCGCAAACCGTTTGCCCGAAATGCCCCGAGCCGCCGGCGGGATCGCTCTTCGTCCGCTACGACCTTGCGCGTCTCCACGGTACACGCCCGGGCGAAGTTGTCGCAAAGGACACCACCGGGCCATGGTCCGGGATGTGGCGCTATCGCGCCGTGCTGCCCGGCGTGGATCCGGTCACGCTGGGCGAGGGTTGGACGCCGATGCTGCGCAGCCGCCGATATGCCGGCGCCTGGGTGAAAGAAGAAGGCGCGAATCCGACCGGGACCTTCAAAGCGCGCGGACTGGCGCTGGCCGTGACCATGGCGAGGCACTATGGCCTGCGCAAGCTCGCCGTGCCTTCGGCAGGCAACGCGGCGGGCGCGCTGGCGGCCTATGCGGCGGCAGCCGGCATCGAGGCGCACATCTTCATGCCCGTCGACGTGCCCTTCGCCAACTACGTCGAGGCCGTGGCATACGGCGCGAACGTGGTGCTCGTCGACGGGCTCATCTCCGATTGCGCGCGGCTGGTGCAGGAGCGGAAGGAAAGAGAAGGCTGGTTCGACATCTCGTCGCTCAAGGAGCCGTTCCGCGTGGAAGGCAAAAAGACGATGGGATATGAGCTGGTGGAGCAATTGGGGTGGGAGTACCCGGACGCGGTCTTCTATCCCACCGGCGGCGGCGTCGGGTTGATCGGCATGTGGAAGGCCTTTGAAGAGCTGGAGGAGCTTGGCTGGGTTGCGCCGGGCAAGCGTCCCTTCAAGCGTCCCAGGATGATCACCGTGCAGGCCGCAGGCTGCGCGCCGGTGGTGCGCGCCTTCGACGACGGGGCCCCGGTGAGCCAGATGTGGCCGAACGGCGAAACCTTCGCCGCGGGGCTGCGCGTTCCCAAACCCTATGGCGACCGGCTGATTCTCGACATCGTGCGCGCCTCCGGTGGACTGGCGCTTGCGGTGAGCGACGGGGAAATTCTCGCTTCGATTCTCGACTGGGCAAGGAACGAAGGCATCTTTCTGTCGCCGGAAGGCGCCAGCACCACCGCGGCGTACGGCAAACTGCTGGCGAACGGGTATTTGAAACCGACGGACCGCGTGGTTCTGTTCAATACCGGCGCAGGGCTGAAGTACACTGACATGACCGCTGAAGCGATGGGCTTGAGGCGCCCGGCTCCGGTAAAAAAGGCAGCATAACTTGCAGTACCCAAATCCTATGCCCACCGAGCTCGCCACAACACCGCGGACCCATAGCACCTTCGTCCGCATGGCCGCCCTGAGCGGGGTTGTGCTCTTTGCATTGGGCGCGGCCGCGGAGCTCTTGCATTCCGCCGCGGCCGGCATGGCCCTGCGCTGGGCCGCGATTGCGCTGTTTTCGGCGATCGCTGTCCGCAGGCCTTCGCTCATGTTGTGGACCCTGCTGGCCATGGTCGCAGGCGTGGAGATCGGCCTCGACGCGCCGCGCTTCGCCGCAGGGTTGCGCCTGCCCGGCGACCTGTTTCTGCGCCTGGTGCGCATGATTGTGGCGCCGCTGGTCTTCGCTACCATCGCCACGGGCATTGCCGGCCACGGCCAGTTGCGCGCCGTGGGCCGCCTGGCGATCAAGGCGCTGATCTACTTCGAGGTCGTCACCACGCTGGGCCTGATCCTCGGAACCGTCGCCATGAATCTGTCCGGCGCGGGCTGGGGCGTTCAGGTTCCTCCGGAGATGGAGTCGACCCCGGCGACGGCCGCTCCCGTGCACACGTGGCAGCAGACGGTGCTCGAGCTCGTTCCGGAAAACATCGCGCAAGCTGTCGCGCAAAACCAGATCCTGCAGGTCGCTATCTTTTCGGTTCTGTTCGGCTGCGCGCTCGCTGTTCTCGCCGAGTCGAAACGCGCGCCGCTGGTCTCAGTGTTGCAGTCCCTCACCGACGTGATGTTCCAGTTGACGCGCTTCATCATGTATCTCGCTCCGATTGCCGCCGGCGGAGCGATCGCGTACACGGTTGGCCGAACCGGGCTGGCAACGCTGCTTCCGCTGGTGCGGCTCGTCGTCACCTACTACGTCGCGCTGGCGGTGTTTTCCGCATTCGTTCTCGCACCGATCCTGATTCTGTTCCGCGTACCTTTCGGCAGATTCCTGGCGGCCGTGGGCGAGCCGACGGCGATCGGCTTTGCCACGACCACGTCGGAGGCCGCATTGCCGCTGGCCATGGAGCGGATGGAAGAGTTCGGCGTGCCGCGCTGGATCGTCTCGTTCGTCATTCCCACCGGCTACAGCTTCAACATGACGGGCTCGAGCGTGTACCTGTCGATGGCCGCGGTCTTCGTGGCGCAGGCGGCGGGACTGCATCTCACGCTGGGCCGGCAGATCGCCAT
>JASHQQ010000068.1 GCA_030039035.1 Acidobacteriaceae bacterium
GAGCTCGATAGCGCCTTGTTTGCCGCGCGCGCGGCTTCTGTTTCGCTGGGCGTGCTGGGAATGCTCGGCGCCATGCTGGCGATCACCGGAATCTTCGGCATGGCCAGCTACTCGGTGGGCAAGCGGCTCAAAGAGATGGGAATCCGCATCGCCCTCGGCGCCGGACACGGGCAGGTGCTGAGAGCAGCGTTGGGGCGGGCGTTCCGGCTGCTTGGCATCGGATCCCTAGTGGGACTGGCATTGGGATTGACGGCGACACGCGTGCTGGGATCGATCGTGTACCAGGCCAGTCCGCGCGATCCGGTGGTTTTGGCCGGCAGCGTTCTGGCCATGCTGGTTGTGGGATTGATTGCCGCCTGGGCGCCGGCGCAGCGGGCCGTGCGCGTCGATCCCTCGAAGCTGATGCGGGATGAATAAACGATGCGGAGCCGGCTGGGCTTCGCGCAGAGATCGGAGGCGCTGGGTCGGTTTCGCTCCGGGGCCAGCCCTGAATCTCTCTTGGGGAGGCGAATAACGTACTGACTGAACAGGTTGCAGGAAAGCGTGATCCACGAGGAGAAGTGTCAGGGCACGAACTTCAGTCGTGCCGGACCGGATTCCCCGTTTTTCACTCCGAGCGGGCTTCGGCCCGCGAGGAACCACTCTTCATCGGTTTTTTCCGCTTCCTGTGAAGCCCGTACCTTCAAACCGACCCGCTGCCGATCGAGGAAGGTGAACCATGGGAATACTGCGGCGATTGGGAAATCTGGGACGGCGTGCAACGCTCGACAACGAGATCGACGCCGAACTGCGCTCGCACATTGAACTGCGAATCGAAGAAAACGTCGCAGCGGGCATGTCGCGCGAGGAAGCGCGGCGCGATGCGCTCCTTCGCTTTGGAAATCCGGCCTCGACGAAGGAGCGGGTCGCGGCTGCCGACGCGAACCTCGGTCTTGCCGGCCTGGGCCGCGATTTTCGCTACGCGCTTCGCCAGTTGCGCCGCTCGCCGGGATTTGCGGTGACGGCCATTCTCACGCTGGCTCTTGGAATCGGCGCCAATGTGGTGGTCTTCGGCGTGCTGAATTCAGTCATCCTGCGTCCGCTCGATGTGGCGGGAGCCGACAGGCTCGTCGAGGTGGAACAGCGGCAGCCCGGATTTAACACGCAGTCCTACCCCGATTACGCCGATTACCGCGCGCGCAACACGGCCTTCAGCGACATGGCGGCCTTTCGCATCGGCGACCCGGGACTGAGCGCCGGGGGCCGGGCGCAGCAGTGCTGGATGTTCGAGGTGAGCGGAAATTACTTCGACATGCTCGGCGTGCAGCCCGAGCTGGGACGACTTCTTCACCAGAGCGACGAACGCGGCCCCAACTCGGCCCCGTATGTAATTCTGAGCGACGCTTTCTGGCGCTCGGAATTCAACGCCGACCCGCGTGTCATCGGCACGACGGTCGAGCTGAACAAGCATCGCTTCACCATCATCGGCGTGACGCCCAGGACCTTTCACGGCACCGAGCTGTTTTTCTGGCCGGACTTTTGGGTGCCGATCGTCAACGCAGAGCAGATCGAGGGCTACAGCTTTCTCGCCAAGCGATTCAATCACGGCACGACCGTGATCGGCGAAATGAAGCCGGGCGTGACGAAGGCGCAGGCGACGGACAATCTGAACGCCGTCGCCGGTCAGCTTGCCCATGAATATCCGACGACCGACGACGGCCTGGGAGTGCGCCTGACGAAACCGGGCCTGATGGGCGACCTGCTGGGGCCGCCCACGCGCGCGTTTCTTGCCGGACTGATGGCGCTTTCCTTGCTTGTGCTGGCAGCCGCCGGCTCCAATCTGGCGGGAATCTTCGCCGCGCGCGCCGCCGATCGTTCCCGTGAGCTCGCCATCCGCCTTTCGATCGGTTCCACGCGCTGGCGCATCCTGCGCCAGGTGCTCACTGAGGCATTCGTGGTCTCCGTTGCCGGAGGCATCGCCGGTACGGCGACGGCTGCGGCGCTGATCGGCGCGTTAAGCCGATGGCAGCCGATCGCGGAGTTCCCCATCCGCGTGGCCGTCACGGCCGACGCACGGGTCTTCGCCATCGCCTTCGTGCTGTCGCTGGCCGGTGGCCTTCTGCCCGGCCTTTTGCCCGCGCGGCAGATCTGGCGCACCGACGCCACCCAGTCGCTGAAGAGCGGAACCGCCGCATCCGGCCTGCTGCGCAGGCTGACCCTGCGGGATGTGCTGCTTGGCGTGCAGATTACGCTTTGCGCGCTGCTGGTGACCGCATCGCTGGTTTCGCTGCGCGGCATGGAGCGCTCCCTGCATGCGCCGTTCGGGTTCGTACCGCAGGACGTGCTTGTGGTGAAGACCGACATGCACATGGCGGGTTACAGCGACGACGCAGCATTTCCCGTGCAGCGCCGCATGATCGAAGAGGTCGCGCGCATCCCGGGTGTCACCGCGGTGGGAAGCGTCGACGATGCGCCTTTGAGCGCCAGCGGCAGCACGACGCCGGTCTATCGCGAAGGAACCGCGGACCCGCGCGATTCCAATAGCGTGATGGTGCCGCACTACTTCAGCATTTCTCCCGGTTACCTGCAGGCTGCCGGAACCCGGCTGCTGGCGGGCCGCGATTTTACCTGGGCCGACGAGGCGCACACCCCCAAAATTGCCCTGGTGAACGAGACCTTTGCCCATACGCTGTTCGGCAATTCGCCGGCTGTCGGCAGGCGCTTCATGAACACTGACAAGTCGCTGGTTGAAATCGTCGGAGTGGTCGAGGACGGCAAATACGACTCACTTACCGAGCCCCCGCAGCCGGCCATGTTCTTTCCGCTCGCGCAGAATACCGATGGAGATACGACGCTCGTCGTGCGGTCCAGCCTGCCGCCGGGTGAAATTGCCGGTGGCCTGCAGCGTGCCATCGTGAGCATCGATTCCAGCCTTCCCATCCGGATCGAAACCTGGTCCGATGCTCTGGCGCTGGTGCTCTTCCCGGCGCGCGCGGCCACGGTCGCGCTGGGCGTGATGGGCCTGCTGGCGGCGATGCTGGCGATCACGGGCATCTTCGGCATGGCCGCCTACACGGTTTCGAAGCGGCTTCGCGAACTGGGCATCCGCATGGCGCTGGGAGCGCAGCGGGCGCAGATGATGCGCTCGGCACTGGGCAGGCCTGCGGTGCTGCTTCTCTCCGGCTCGGCCGCCGGGGTTTTGCTGGGCGTGCTCGCCAGCCGGCTGCTGGCCTCGATCGTCTATGAGGCCACACCGCGCGACCCGCTGGTGCTGGCAGGCGCCGCAGCGGCCATGATACTGATTGGCCTCATCGCGGCATGGATCCCCGCGCGCCGCGCGCTGGGTGTCAATCCGGCGCAATTGCTGCGGGAAGAGTAGCCGGAGGAAATAGGGATCAGTGGTCAGGGATCAGGGATCGGGGATCAGAATGCCGGCGAGAAGCTTGATCTGTGATCCCTCGCTTCCTAATCCCTATTCACTATCCCCTGCTCCCTCTTCCCCTGGTCCCTTCCACACTGACAACTGACTTCCTGCTGCGTCCAACAAGGGCGGTTCGCCGCGTCTCGCGGTCGCCGGATACAATGGAGTTCTACGCCGCGAAAGCCGGGCGACAGGGAATCAGCCTCAGCACGCCAAAGCAGGTGCACGGAATGGGTGGTACGATGGGCCGCGGTCCGCGGCTGGAATGGATTGCCGGGATCGCAGTCGCCCTGGCGATGGCTCCGACGGCTCTGCTCGCCGGGCAGCCGCAGGCCACGCAGACGGCGCTCACCGTCGAGACGCACGACCAGGGCGGACGCACCAGGGCCAGTCTCGATGTCACGGTGACGGGTGAGGATGGTCTTCCCGCGACCGGCGCCGTCTCGATCGACGACAATGGCCGGGAGTCGGCAGCAACGGTTCTCAACGCCGAAGGCCATGCGCAACTCGCCCTCGATCTGGCCGCGGGCGAACACTCGCTGCGCGCCATTTATCCCGGCGACGCGACGCACCGGCGCTCGGCCAGCGAAGCCTCCGGCGTTCACGCAGAGGCCAGCTCCACGCCGGATTTCTCGGTCTCGGTTTCCCCCGCGACGCTTTCGCTTCCCGTCGGCCAATCCGGCTCCGTGACCACGTACATCCGGCCCGAGAACAACTCCACGCTGACGGCGCCCATGTTCGTCACGCTCTCCTGCCAGGGACTTCCCGACGAATCCTCCTGCACGTTTACGCCCGAGAATATCGAGATCCTTGCCAGCTCCTGCCCGAATCCGGACCTGCCTACCTGCCCGCTCACCAGCACCATGGTCGTCGAAACGCAGCTTGGGTCCGGTGAGCTGTACAGGACTGCGTCTCGAACACACCTGAGCGGAGTGGAGGTCGCGATCCTGTTGCCCGGCGGGTTGATTCTTCTGGGTCTGGGTTGGCGCCGGCGCGACTGGCTGGGCAAGCTGTCCTTTGTGATTCTGCTGGGCCTGGTCGCGACCCTGGGCACGACTGCGTGCAACATCCGCTACGACTACTTCAACCACGGCCCGCCGCACAATCCGTCCACGCCGACGGGAACCTACAAGCTTACCATCAGCGCACAGTCGAACAACGGGATCACCGCCGTGACGCACACGACGACCATGGTGCTGACGGTGCAATAGACTGGGCCTTCCGAGAGCCGCAGGTAAAGGGAAAGTCAACGTCCTGTCATCCTGAGCGAGTCGCCGCAGCGACGAGTCGAAGGATCTGTGGTTGGGCTTTGGTTCCGACTGAATGCGGCCGACTTCGGAGTGATAGAACTATTCCTGTGGCGCTCCAGCCCTGCACATGGGAATTCCAGCGAAGAAAATCGATTTTGCCGTGATGGCTTTCGCGGCCGTTCTTGCCGCGCCCGTCGCCGGCGCGCAAACCGCCGATCAGGCGTGGCTCAAATATGCTTCCCGAAGGCAGTCTGCGGCCGACGATTTCAGTCTTCAAATACGAGCTCTCGGAAAGAGTCCGGTCGAGCAGTCAGCTTCGAACGAGTTGAAAAGCGGCATTCTCGGCCTTTCGAGTCCCGACCGTTCGATCACTGTGCACGATATTGGATTCCACATAGTTCTCGGCACACTGGGTGAAGCGCGAAGTGCTTTCCCGAGGCTGAAGATTCCCACGGGAATCGGACGCGAGGGCTATTGGATATCGACCCAAGCTCTCAATGGTCAACAGGCGATTCTCGTTGCAGGAGGCGATGAGCGGGGTGTGCTCTACGGCGCATTTGCCTTGCTGAGACGGATAGCGATCGGAGAAAGATTTACGAAAGGCGAGGAGCTAACGCCCTTCGATCTTGTCCAGGCTCCGGCCATGGCGATCCGCTGGACCGACGAGTGGGACAACCCCGATGGCTCGATCGAGCGTGGCTACGCCGGCCGTTCGATTTTCTTTGACAATGGCCACGTCCGCGAGAATCTCGGTCCGGTGACCGAATACGCGCGCCTGCTGGCTTCGATCGGCATCAACGGCTGCGACGTCAACAATGTCAATGCCGCGGCGATGCTCCTTGAGCCTGGGATGTTGAAGGAACTCGCCCGCATCGCCGACGCCATGCGCCCCTGGGGCGTGCGCATGGCTCTCAGCGTCGATCTCGCCAGCCCGCAGAAGATCGGCGGCCTTGCGACCTACGACCCTCTCGACCCGGCGGTGAAGCAATGGTGGGCCAACAAGGTCGACGAGATTTATTCGCTCATCCCCGACTTCGCCGGCGTCACCGTGAAGGCCGATTCCGAAGGTCAGCCCGGTCCCGCGAGCTTTGGCCGCTCGCCCGCCGACGCGGCCAACACGCTGGCTGCCGCGCTCGCGCCGCACGGCGGCGTGGTGATGTACCGCGCCTTCGTCTACAACCATCATCTCGACTGGCGCGATCCCAAAGCCGACCGCGCCCGCGCCGCGTACGACATCTTTCATCCTCTGGACGGCAGCTTCGCGCCCAATGTAGTCGTGCAGATCAAGTACGGCCCCATCGATTTCCAGGTGCGCGAGCCGGTCTCGCCGCTCTTCGGCGGACTCGAGAAGACGAACGACGCGATGGAGGTGCAGGTTACGCAGGAGTACACCGGCCAGCAGCGCCACCTCGTCTACCTCGCCCCGATGTGGCAGGAGATTCTCGATTTCGACATGCGCGCGGCCAATCGCGCCACCCCGGTGAAGGATCTCGTCGCGGGCAAAACATTCCATCGCCCGCTGGGCGGAATGGTGGCCGTGACCTGCGTCGGACAGGACGCCTGGCTGGGCTCGCCGCTGGCGATGGCGAATCTCTACGCCTTCGGGCGCCTGGCGTGGGACCCGAATCTCAGCGCAGACGAAATTGCCGCCGAGTGGGCGCGACAAACGTTAAGCCTTGACCCGGCCGTTGTGAACACAGTCGTCAAGATGCTGATGCAAAGCTGGCCGGCCTACGAGGATTACACCGGCCCGCTCGGCCTGCAAACGCTCACCGACATCACCGGCAGCCACTACGGCCCCAATGTCGAGGCGAGCGAGCGCAACGGATGGGGCCAGTGGCATCGCGCCGACGGCGAAGGCGTAGGCATGGACCGCACCGTGGCGACGGGCACGGGCTTCGCGGGCCAATATCCGCCCGGGGTGGCGAAGATCTACGAAAACCTGAGTTCTTGTCCGGACAATCTGCTGCTCTTCTTTCATCACGTGCCGTACTCCTATCGGCTGCACGACGGCAAGACCGTCATCCAGTATCTCTACGACAGCCATTACCAGGGCGCCGAACAGGCTGCGGATTTCGTGCGCGAATGGGATTCGCTCAAAGGCCGCATCGACGGGAGGATCTTCGACGAGATGCGCGCGCGGCTCGTCTACCAGGCGGGTCACGCCATCGTGTGGCGCGATGCGGTCGTGCAGTATTTCCTCAAGATGAGCGGAATCCCTGACGACAAGGGCCGCGCCGGGCATGATCCGGGCCGGCTCGAAGCCGAAGACGCGCGGCTCACCGGCTACAAAGTCATCGACGTGAATCCGTGGGAAGACGCTTCAGGCGGGAAGGCTGTCTCCTGCGA
>JASHQQ010000069.1 GCA_030039035.1 Acidobacteriaceae bacterium
AGCCGACAATGCGTCCGTGACGCTGCCAACGACCGCATCAGGGTTCAGCACTCCGACGCATCATTGGTCCTTGAGATCGGCGAATCTGGAGAGAACCAATCGCTGGATAACGGCAAAAATCATTGCGGTCGAAACCCCAAACATGAGTGCACCATTGGCTGCTTCCAGCGGTTCCAGGAGTTTCCACGAGGATGACATAATCACATCCCCGTAGCCCAGGGTTGAGTAATTAGCCGCCGAATGATAAAAGGCGCCTGCAAGGTCTTTGAATTCCCCGCAGATTACATAAAGAGCTGCCCACAAGGTGATCTCGATCAAGTGCGCCACGAAAGCGAATGCCGTTGTCAGCGCAAGAATTGGAAGATCGGCAAACAAGCCCCGGGTCCGGCCAAGCGCTCTCTCGTAACGGAAAAAACGTACCGTTGCGCCTATAGCTAACGCGTGGATAAGGATTGTGCACAGGACTGCGACTGAGCCGACTGCCAGTGGCCTCAAGATCGCGACTTCAGGAATTTGCGTCATCTTTTTGCCATCGCAATCAAGCCTACCTGAATTCCGGCCGTGTCACCGCCTATCCGGAAATAACAAAAGCAACCGCGGATCCTTCGCTGCGCTCAGGATGACAATCGGAAATTAATTGTGCGGCGATGCTGAATAACTGATCAAGACTCACGCGGTGCGCTTGGTGCGGGCGTGGGAAGTTCTTCGACGCGCGTGGCCCGAATGCGTGCTGGTCGAGGCGAGCTGCCGTGAAACGTGCGCTGCGCCCCGGCGCCGGTGTATGACCGCCGGTCGCAGTGTGGCGCCGATGCGCCGCTCGGCAAGCTGCGGATGGTCGGAATAATCCGGATCGAGCATGGCGATCACGGCCACGGCGCGTGTGCGATAGAGCCGCGCCCACTGGCTGTGCAACAGCGACTCCTGCACCGATCTCCAATACGCGACATCCGAAACGGCGGAGTCGCGGATGGAAGAAACAGCCTCAACACCGGCAGCCGACGCTCGGCTGTTGATCAGATCGAGAAACTGGCTGAACTGCTGCAGGTTCACGCCCATCTGGTAGACAAGCTGCGTCAGCCCCATCTGCTGCGAGGCGGTGAGCTGGTCGAAGTTGCGGCAATAGGCCCGCGCGTTGTAGATAGCCTGAACGATCGAGACGCGCAGAAGCTCGGATGCATCGTCGTCGCTGATCTGCGGCTCCAGCGTGCCGATCTTTCTGCGAATTCGCTTCTTGCTCCAATGTGCGAATTGTTCGCGATACCTCGTCAGGATCGCCTGCAAGCGGTCCGGATCGAGACCCGCGGCTTGCCAGAGATCGGCCGACGAGGGCTCGACAAAAGGATGCGAATTGAGCGGGTCGGGCTGCGGGTGATCGCGCGCCGGCAGGTCGAGGCTGAACCCGGCGCCGATCAAAGGCCGGCCGGTTTTAGGATCCGGATAGGCCGCCAGCACCCACCCCTCGTGCCGGCGGTCGCGCAGGATGTCCATCAATTCGCCGAAATCGAACTTGACGTCGGAACTTCTGAAATCCTGCAGAAGCTGAACGGCGGGCGAGGTCGCCTCGGGTTGAGGAGAAACAAGCGTCGGCGTCAAGGTCAGGTCCGACGCGGGCACGTTGGACAAAGCCGGGACGGGTGAAGCAGGCGTGGCGGATGCCGGGATTTGCTGCGCGGGAACCTGAGGGTCGGAGGACGGCGCGGCGGGAGATTGCCCGGCCGAAGCAACGGCAGCCGCGAAGACCAGTATCGCAATGCTCAGGCATTGTGGCACGGCTCTCATTGATTCGGGGTCCCTGCTTCCTGGAGTGATGTACCACTCTTCACAATGACGAAAATCGGCCGCCGGCGCAATCACTCCAGTGGGGTATGTGCGCAGGAAGTAATCAGAAATCGATATGACGATGGGTCAATGCGTAACCGGTCCGGAGTTGTCCTGGATTCCGGCCCGGCCGGCCCGGCGCCGATCGACCCGCGTCAACGACGCTTCGTCCATCCGCTTCTCGACCGTTGCCTTGCGTTCCGCGCTCAACTCGGGATTTGCGTCCAGGAGACGCTTCCAGGCTTCCCGCGCGCCCTTTCGATCACCTTTTCCCTCGAACCGGATCACGCCGAGATCGAAGAGAGCATTGGCGTCGTTCGCGTCGTGGCTCAAGGCGCGATTCAGCTCGGCGATCGCGCCGTCGGCGTCGCCGTTGCGGTACAGGCTCGTGGCCAGTTTTGTCCGGAGGGCGATATTGCCGGGATCGAGCTGCACGGCACGGTCGTAGAAGGTGACCGCCTGCCGGTATTGGCGGGCGATGTGGTAAATCGCCCCAACCTCGGCGAGCAGAGCGCCGTTGTCCGGATCGCTTTGCAGCTTCTCGATCAGCGGCGCCGCTTGCCGGTCGGCCAACTGCTTCATCTGTTCAGGAGTGAGCGCATATCTTTCTGCGGTCTCGCCGCCGGGCGACGAAAGAGATTCTCTGCCGCCGGCAAATTGAGCCGGAGAATCGGGCGATTCTGTTCCAGGAGGCAGGTACCCGATGGCGAGGGCTGCAGCGAGAAGAACGACGGCCGGCGCGCAAACGTGCTTTCTCCTGACGCCTGGAGTTGCCTTCGATTTCATGCGCGATCCAAAGGTGATCCGGAAGACAGGAGACCACCCTGCAGAACGCACGAATGTGATCCGGATCACACATGACGTAAGTGCCGACCCTCCGGCGCCATGCCCACTCACTGGACAATTCCTGTGCGCCACATGAACAGTGACGTAGCTCACGTACAAAAACCGGACAAGCGGAGCCAACTGATGCTGGGGCAAATCACCAATGTCACTGTGGCCGAACGCCCATATCCGGAACGTGAATTCCAGCCAAAGTCTCCATCCCGTTCGCCGGCAGGCGCGGAGCATGCCTGTCGCCGACCGTCCAGAGCCGGCGGCCGAACTTCATCCCGGCACCCACGGCAAATGCACGAAACGCCCACTGCACCTGTTCCAGGTTGAACCGAAGACCGCGCCCGCCAAGGCGAAGCTTCATTTCAGCCAGGCAGTTGAAGTGCGCGCCAGGAGGCTTGACTCAATGAAGCGGATTCCTTTACTCGCCTTGATGCTACTGGCGGCCGCGGGTTTTGCGGCGGCCCAGATCACCACGCCGTCGACCGACGTCCTCGGCGCACACCTCAATTACGGCCGCGGCTGCGCGGCCTGTCACGCGCCGCACAGCGGCGCCTATGGCAACGGCAACGCTAAAACCGCCGACCCTACGGCCGGCGACGCTGCTCTCTGGGGCGAAGACGTGGGCAGCCTGTACGGCAAAACCATCACCACCGGCCAGACTCTGCAGGGAACCAGCTACGTTGAAGTGCTCCCCACCAGTCTGACGGCCACTACTCCCGATGTCGCCGGTCTGCTCACCTGCCTGAGTTGCCACGACGGCAACTATGCAGAGGGAGCCATGATGAAGAACAAGGTCTATGAGACCTTGCCGCCGACCTACGGGACGTATAACAACATCCCGACCCTGCTGGGCAACGATGGCAGCACCGTCGGGAACTACCTCAACGATCACCCGGTGGGCCTGAACGCCGTGATGGGCTGCGGCGGGCAATACAACTGGGATTGCACCATCAGCGCCAGCGGCGCAGTGCAGATGACGGGTGCGGCGTCGAGCCAGTTTGTCACCAACTACGGGTTCTTCGTGAGCCCCGGCGTCTACAACAACCAGCCTGTCGTCGTGTGCACTACCTGCCACAACCAGCACCTGATGAATGTAGTGAAGGTGACCACCGGCAAGAACACGGGCCTGCCCAGTGGAAACTACGCGACCATGTTCTTCCTGCGTGGCCCCTATAACCCGGCCAGTTCCACGACCGGCAGCAACCAGACGGCGCAGTTCTGCCGCCAGTGCCATGGCGGCGAGTCGAACGAAATGAACGGCAGCACCGCGGTAACGACGTTCTAGCCGTTTGCATTGGGGGAGGGTGCGACTCTTCCTCCCCCTTTTTTCGCAACCCGGAGGTCAACCATGAAACACAAGCTTTTTTCCCTGGCATCGCTGATTCTCGCCGTTGCGCCGGCCGGCGCCCTGGTCTCGTCCCCGGCGCCTGCGGCTTTCGCAGCGGCATCCGCGCAGGTTCCGGGAACACAGATCGTGCCCAGCGGCAAGCCGGTAGCGCGCGTGAACGGCTCTGTTCTGACCGATCGCGACCTGGTGCGCGAGGAATACTCGATCTTCCCTTACGCCCGGCAGCACAACGGGATTCCGAAAGAGCTGGCGCCGCAGATCCGCGATGGCGCCTTGAAGATGATTATCTTCGAAGAGCTCGTCTATCAGGAGGCTTTGCGCCGGAAGATGACGGTGCCGGCGGCGAAGCTGGCGCGAGCCGAGGCCGACTTCCGCAAGCAGTTCGCCACGCCGGACGAATTCAATGCATTAGTGCAGAACGAGTTTCATGGATCGCCGTCGCTGTTGCGCGAGAAGATCCGGCGTTCGTTGCTGATCGACGCCCTGCTGAAGATCGAAGTGGAAAGCAGGTGCGCGGTGTCCCTTGCCGAAGCGAAGGAATTCTACGACAAGAATCCGGCCCGCTTCGAGCACCCGGAGCTGTTTACTTTTCAGACCATTTCCATTCTTCCTCCGGCCGACGCCAAAGGCGAGCAGTTGCTGGAGGCACGTTTGCGCTCGGAGCGCGCGTTGCGCCAGGCGAAGCTGACAAAAACGTCGGTGGAATTCGGACTGCTGGCCGAGAAGATCTCCGACGACGATTACCGCGTGGTGATGGGCCAGCACAAGCCGGTGCCCGCCGGCGAACTGCCGCCGCAGGTGGTAAAGACACTGCTCGCCCTGCACCCCGGCGAGGTCAGCGACGTGATCCAGATCGAGCACGCCTACACCATCGTGCGCTTGCAGGAGCACGCGCCGGTGGGCAAGACGAGTTTCGAGAATGTGAAAGCGCAGCTTGAAAAAGACCTGCAGCAGAACAAGAGGAACCGGCTTCGCGCCGCGCTCGACCAGAAGCTGCGGCAGAACGCGAAGATCGAGGAGATGTAGCGGGTTGGATCCGCTTGAAGAAACGGCGGCAAGACGGATGCAATGGGCGATTCAGACACGGGGCGACAAAGAAAGAGCTGAGGCTCCGGGAATCTAGGGATGGAATATTGTGGCGGTTTCCTGGCGAGTCGCGTGGTTGTTGCAGGCGGGCCTGCCGCTACTGGCGTGGCCTGTCGCCGCGCAAGTACGCTTCGGTGAAGTCAGCTCGAACGCCAACGGCACGATCTCCTCCGGATATACCGCAACTTACGGGAACGAGACTCCGTCGGACCACAGTTGGACCGCCGGAGGCGTGGGCACTTTTTCCGGGTCGTTCTACAATCCCAGCTTTCTCTCCTTCAACGCGTCGGTTTATCTGAACCAGTCGCGGGCTAATTCCGACTTTCAGTCCATCTCCAACGCCAGCGGAGTAAATCTGTCGACGAACATCTTCAGCGGCAGCAAATTCCCCGGGAATCTGACGTTTTCCAAGGCTTACAACAGCGAGGGCAACTATGCCGTCCCGGGTCTTGCGAATTTTGTAACCCATGGCAACAGCGACACATTCGGCGTCAACTGGAGCGAGAACCTCCCCAACGCGCCCAGCTTTTCGGCCGGCTTCCAGATGGGCGACAGCGACTATTCGGTCTACGGAACGAGCGACGAGGGAAGCAACCTCTTTCACTCGCTCAATCTGCATTCGGCCTATAAACTGGCGGGCTTCAACCTGGGCGCCTACTACTCCACGGGAGGCGCCCAGTCGGCGATTCCCGAAGTGGTGGCCGGAACTTCTGCAACCAGAATCGATTCCGGCAACAGCGCCGAGGGGTTCAACGCCTCCACGCGATTGCCGCTGCAGGGTTCGTTTTCTTTCGGGGTCAACCGCTCCGGTTGGAACACCGATTACCTTGGCTTTGACTCGAATGGGACGATCGACTTGTACAACGTCAATGCGGCCGTTCATCCCACCGGCAAGGTAGCTGTCACGGCCAGCATGAATTATTCCGATAATCTGGCCGGGCAACTGATCCAGTCGGTCATCGCAGCAGGTGGCGCGGTTCAGGGACTGAACGCCAACCAGTCTTCAAACTCTCTCGACCTGCTGGGCGTGGCCAGTTACAGTCCGGAAACGAATCTGCAAGCCTCGACCTTCGTCGAGCGCCGAACCCAGTATTTTCTGGGCGAGATGTATGGAGTGAACTCCTTTGGCGGCAGCGCCACTTATGCGCACGCGCTTCTTGAGGGCACCATCAACGGCGCGGTTTCGGTAACCGCGAATACCTCGGACAACGATGGGGGAGATACACTGGGATTCTCCGCCACGGAAAATTATTCGAACCTTCTCCTCGGATGGCACGTGGCCGAGTCGTTCGGCTATGCGCAGAATGCGCAAACCCTGCTGGTAACGTATATGAACTCGTTTTGCAACTACTCGGGCAGCCTGAGGCGGAACTGGGGGCAGTTCAACGTGAGCATGGGCGCTGGCGGGGGGCGCACGGCGCTGACGCAGCAAGCCGGCACGGCAAACAGCAGCCAGAGCTATAACGCCAGCATGGGATTCGGGCCCATGCTCACGGCGACGGGCAGCTACTCGAAATCGGATGGCCAGGCCCTGGCGACCGGCGCCGGTCTTGTGCCGGTGCCGGTTCCCTCGCCCACGCTGCCGTCGAATCTGATCAGCCTCTTTGGCGGAGACAGCTATTCTTTTTCGCTGGCCAGTACTCCGGTGAAGCACCTCATCCTCAGCGCGAGTTATGCCAGGGCGATCAGCAACACCTCTACGGATTTGATACGATCGGCTAACCAGAACAACCAGTTCAACAGCATCGTTCAGTACCAGTATCGCAAGCTCGATTTCACCAGCGGATATGCCCGGCTGGAGCAGGGGTTCAGCGCGTCCGGCACGGCGCCGGAAGCGATTTCGACGTACTACATGGGGGTCTCGCGTTGGTTCAATTTCTTCTAGACCGGAAATGGCGGCAAGGGCTGATCGCCGGCCTGTTGGCGGCCGGCATTGCGCTGCTTCCCGGTACGATCCGCGCGTCGCAGAAATCGAAACAGCGCACCGCGCCCGAGCTATGGGAGATGTCGCTGGACGGTGGACGCAAGCTGACATGGGCGCAGAGCTTCAACTCGGAATCCCAGGTCAGGCCTAACCGCGGCTTCTGGAGCAGGCTGGTCGATTTCGTCGCCGGCGCACCCGATTACCACTTCCTCGTGCGTCCCTACAGCATTGCCACGGATTCACGCGGACGCATTATCGTCACCGATCCGGGTGCGGAGGGCGTACATATCTTCGATTTCACCCAGCATAAGTACAAATTCATCGAGCGCAGCGGAAAAAGCAGGGACGCGATGCGGACACCGCAGTGCGTCACCGTCGACGCCCAGGACAATATTTACGTCACCGATTCGGACGCAGGAGTCGTCTTCGAATTCGAACCTGGCGGGAAGTTCCTGCGCGCCATCGGCAGCCTGAAGGGCGGCGAAGGTTACTTCAAGCGGCCCACCGGAATTGCCGTAGACTCGGCGGCGCAACGGATTTATGTTACGGATACGCTGCGCGACAAGGTGTTCATCCTCGACATGGAGGGGAATGTGCTCGGGTCCTTCGGCAAGCAGGGCCTGGGCGAAGGCGAGTTCAATCTCCCCACCGAGTTGCGGCTGGACGGACCGAACCTGCTCGTGGTCGACGCCATGAATTTCCGCGTGCAGGCGTTCGATCGCTCGGGCAACTTCCAGTACGCGATCGGCGAGATCGGGGACAGCGCAGGAGCTATGTTTCGGCCAAAAGCGGTGAGTGTCGATTCGGAAAGCGACATCTACATCGTGGATGCCCTCTGGGGCGTGGTGCAGGTCTTTAATCGCCAGGGCCAACTGCTCTACTATTTCGGCGCCAAAGGCGCGCATGCGGGAGAGTTTCAGTTGCCATCGGGATTGTTCATCGACCGCAACGACCGTGTCTATGTCGTGGACTCCTTCAACCGCCGCATCCAGGTGTTTCAGTACCTCGGCGTGAAGACTCCGGTCCGGGAGGCGATGCGGTGAGACGCGGGATTCTGCTCGCCGGGCTCGCGACTCTGCTGACCGGGAGCACGATGCGCGCGCAGATCTCCGCCGACGTGATGGGCGTGCACAACCTGGGGCCGGGCAGCAACTCGCCGATCACCGGCGCCCGTCCGGACGCCTGCGCCTACTGTCACGCGCCGCACTCGGGCCTGAATACCGGCCTTTGGAATCAGAAGCTGACCACGCAGAACTACACAACCTACACGAGCGACACGGAAACCAACACGACGACGCAGCCGATCCTCGGCTCCGTGAGCAACCAATGCCTGAGCTGCCACGACGGCACCGTGGCGGTGGGGGCCACGGTGGCCTATGGACAGGTGACCACGCAGGGAGCGATGTACACGTCGGATGTCTTCGGCAGCAGCCTGCAGTCTTCGCATCCGTTCAGCCTGGCGCTGCCGCTAAAGGACAACATCGATCTGGTGGCCACGCTCGTGGCGAGCGGCCAGACGGCCGACCCCACCGGAGCGGTGAGGCTGATCAAGGGAAACGTGGAGTGCACGTCGTGCCACAATCCGCATGTACAGGCCAAGGATCCGGTATCGCTGAATTTTCTGGTGGAGAACAGCTCGGGCGGCGCGCTGTGCCTCGCCTGCCACGATCCCACGCGCCAGATCGGCGGGCAAGTGAACCCGATGGCCGACTGGTCCGCCAGCGCGCATGCTCTTTCCACCAGCAAGATCGCGCCCCAGGCGCAACTGGGAAGCTATTCGACGGTAGCTGCCGATGCGTGCATCGGATGTCACGCGCCGCACAATGCTGCCGGCACGGCGCGGCTGCTGCGCGGGCTGAACGAGCAGGACTGCATCGCCTGCCACAACGGCGGATCGAATATCTCGCCGATGCCGCAGTATGCCAACGTGTTTTCCGAGTACGCCTCACCCAAAGTCGGCCATCCGTTTCCGAATTCCACGAATCCGCACGACGCGGCCGAGAATACGCTGCTCAACAACAACCGCCATGCGACCTGCGTCGACTGCCACAACGCGCATGGAACCGAGCCGGTCGGCGTGTTTCCTCCTCCTCCGCTGATTCGCATCTCGCAGAAAGACATTGCCGGCATCAGCGCAACCGACGGGACCACCGTGCTGACGCCGGCTGTCAATCAATATGACAATTGCCTTCGCTGCCACGGCGCCAGCTCCGGCAAGCAGGTGCTGCCGATTTACGGATATCTTCCCGTGCGGGCCGTTTCGGCGGGCGATCCGCTGAATCAGATTCCGCAGTTCGCCCTGACCGCGTCGTCGAGCCATCCCGTGATGCACCCCAGCAGTAGCCCGCTGCCGCAACCCAGCCTGCTGGCCAACATGCTCAACCTCGACGGCGTGACCAAGGGCCGCTCGATGGGCCCGCAGATCTTCTGCACCGATTGCCACAACAGCGACGACAATCGCGAATTCGGCGGCTCGGGCGCCAATGGCCCGCACGGCTCCAGATGGACGCACATTCTGGAGCGTCGCTATGAGTTCAGCCAGGCCGCCACGCCGGGTCAGTTGATTTCGAACCTCTTTCCCAATCCCGACCTGAGCGTGAACGGGCCCTACGCGCTATGCGGCAAGTGCCACGATCTGGCCAATCAGGTTGTGAAGAACACGAGCTGGAACCAGCACAGCACGCATATCAACGAGGGCTTCACCTGCTCCACCTGCCACACCGCGCACGGCATGGGAGCCACCAGCGGAACCTTCACCGGCGAGCGGCTGGTGAACTTCGACGTGAATGTCGTGGCGCCGAACGGCACCTTGCCCATCTCGTACAACCGCGCCGCCAATACCTGCGTGATGGTGTGCCACCAGGCCGCTCACAACGCCGACGGCTCGGTGACGGCGGCGAATCCGCGGCGAGGGCCAATTGTGAGGAAATAGACGGTGAGAGCCGTGCTGCGTTCCCTTCCGCGATCACAAGACGGTTCCGGCCGTGCTCCCGTTCATCTCGTTCGATTTGTCGGCGTGGCATTGGCGGCAGAATTGCGCCGTCTGATTGGAACCCGGGGTGCTGTCTTTGGGATTGTACGGACCGCGCAGGAAGAACATGGTCGCGTAGGTTCCGGCCGGCAGTCCCGAAGTCGGGCCGGAGGCAACGGCGACCACGTTCATCCGGTGCGGCTCGTGGCAGGTGGTGCAGACGATCACGGGAGCGTTGACAAAATTGCCCGGCTTGACGAAGAAACCGTAATTCGCAACGAACCGTTTCGAGTTCGGGCCGTTCATGACGATGTCGCCGCCGGTTTCGGTGCAATCCCAATTGGACGCGCCACCGCAGCCGATCTTTGCGCCGAGGCCCATCGGATGCTGGCTGAGATAACTGCCCACGCCTCCGCCGCTGTTTCCGAAGAGCGTGGGAATAGCGTTGCTGGTTCCGTAGGTCGCAGGGAGGGCCTCGTAGACCCTGTTTTTCATCATGGCGCCTGGCGCGTAATTGCCGTCGTGGCAGCTCAGGCACGTCAGCAAGCCGGCAGCATCGGGCGTGCCGGCAGAGATGCTGCCGGGGAGAACTTCCGCGTAGTCGCCGCCGCCGGTCACGATCGTCTTGCCGTACAATCCGGAGGCATCCTCGCCCCAAAGCGCGGTAGCCCCCGCGGCGGGATCGGCCGCGCGGCCGTTCCCGTTGCCGTTCGCTCCGCTATGCGGCGCGTGGCAGGCTGCGCAGCCGCGGCCGTAGTTGAGGTGTGCGCCAAGAATATCGGTCGAGGACGTGGTGATTTGGGCGGCCGTATAGTTCGCCACTGCGATTCCCATCAGCATGACCAGCAGACTCTGTTTCATCGAAGGGAGACTCCTTGCGCGTACTTCCCTACTTGCGTTTTTCGACCCGGATCGGGATCGCCTGAAGTTCCACGGGCTCTTTGGCGAGTTACGTGAGGAATGGCACTTTGGCTGTACGAGTCAGTCGCGAAAGCCGTTGGCAGATGGAGATTCGCGTGCGTCGAAGAAGACCGGTTGCAGGCGAAGACACGGCGCGAGCCCGATTCTGTGATCCAAATCACGGCCACCAACAATCGGTTCCATGTCTAATGGATTCGGCGAACTTCAGCCAAAGCAATTGATTCGGCGCGCGTTGCAACTTCGGTTACGGCAGTTTCCGCGCCACAGGCACTTCAGGGAGTCGGTGTGAGACGGCTCACGCATCGCGACGGGTTTCTCAACGCGGTCGCCCCCTACGGCGCACCGCGCGTGAGTCTTCGTGTCCCGCTCTTCCTTGCCCTGTTGGCCACCGCGGCAATTCACGCTTCGGCCGCGGTGCATCCCGTTCCGCTGGACCCGAAGGTCGATTCCGCCAAATGCCTGGAGTGCCACGAGGACAAGACGAAAGGCAAATCGGTCCACTCGGCGATGGCCACGGGCTGCCTGAGCTGCCACGAGGTCCGGGTCAACAAGGACGTCACGCGCGTGAAGCTGAT
>JASHQQ010000070.1 GCA_030039035.1 Acidobacteriaceae bacterium
GTTCGGGCGGGCCTGCCGCGCGAGGAAGCGATGCGCCGCGCGCGGATCGAATTCGGCACGATGGATCAGGTGCGCGAAGAATGCCGGGAGGCGCGCGGCGTCAACCTGATCGAGACCGTGGTTCAGGATCTTCGCTTCGCCGGCCGCCTGTTGCGCAAGACACCGGCGAGCAGCACGATTGCCCTGCTTTCGCTCGCACTGGGCATCGGCGCCAACACGGCCATCTTCAGCCTCATCGATTCGGTGATGCTGCGCGTGCTGCCGGTGCGCGATCCCGAACAGCTCGTGCAACTGAAATTTCTCTCACCGGGCAGGGCGAACCCCCGGCAGAGCGTGACGAACCCCATCTGGGAGCAGGTCCGCGACCGTCAGGACGTTTTTTCCGGCGTTTCTGCCTGGGGGCCGGATACGTTCGACCTGGCCAACGGCGGAGAACAGAACAAGGTGCACGGCATCTACGCCAGCGGAAGCTACTTCGCCACTCTTGGCGTTCATCCGGCCGCCGGACGGCTGTTGAACCCGGCAGACGATGTGCGCGGCTGCGGCGGCGCCGCGGTTCTCGGATATGGATTCTGGCAGCGGCGCTATGGCGGCGCGCAGAGCGCCATCGGCAGCACGATCCGGCTCGACGGACACCTGTTTCCCATCGTCGGCGTGGCGCAGCGCGGCTTTACCGGCGCCGAAGTCGGCGAGCCTCTCGACGTTGCTATCCCGATCTGCGTGGACGCGATTCTGCGCGGAAAGGAATCGTTTCTCGACGAGCGCAGCGCGTGGTGGCTGCTGCTGATGGGCCGCCTGAAGCCGGGCGTTAGCGTGGAGCAGGCCGCGGCGCGGATGAAAGTGCTTTCCGCGCAAATCTTTGGCGCCGTGGTTCCGCCGGACTGGGATGCAGCCTCGCAGCAGAATTTCCGCAAATACTCTCTACTCGCCGTCCCCGCGGGTAGCGGCACGGGCGGGTTCGTCGGTTTGCGCCAGCAGTACACCCAGCCGCTCGAGGTTTTGATGGTGGTGGTCGCGCTGGTGCTGCTGATCGCGTGCGCGAATATCGCCAGCCTGACGCTGGCTCGGTCGGCGGCGCGGCAGCGGGAGATCGGCGTGCGCATGTCGCTCGGCGCTTCGCGAGGACGGCTCATTCGCCAGGTGCTCACCGAGAGCCTCGCGCTGTCTTTCACCGGCGCCATCCTGGGCGCGGTGTTCGCGAGATGGGGCAGCGCGTTCCTGGTGCGCATGGTCTCTCCGTCGCATGACCCGCTGTTCCTCGATCTCTCGCTGGACACGAGAGTTCTTCTCTTCACCAGCTCAATCGCAATCCTGACCGGGTTGCTTTTCGGGGTGCTGCCGGCGATCGTGGCCACGCGCGCTCCGGCGATTGCCGCGATCAAGGAGATCAGGGAGGGCGCGAAGGGCGGCCGTGCGCAATCAGCCATGGCGCGATGGATCATCGCAGCGCAGGTGGCGCTGTCGCTCATCCTGCTGGTCGGCGCGGGGCTCTTCATTCGTACTTTCACGAATCTGATGTCGGTCGACGCCGGCTTCGATCGCAATCAGGTGCTTCTGGTCGAGACGAATATTCACAACGCGAACTTGGCGGAGGCGGCGCGCATTCCGCTCTACGGCCAAATGCTGGCCCGAATCCAGGCGCTTCCCGGCGTCATCTCGGCCAGCCAGACGCGGATACGGCCGCTGTCAGACACTGAGTGGAACATGAACATCCGCATACCGGGGCGTCAGTTGCCGAATGGTGTCGATCCGCTGACGTACATGAACTGGATCACGCCGGCATACTTCGACACGATGCGGACGCGGCTGATCGCGGGGCGCGCCTTCGATCTGCGCGATTCGGCAACTTCCACGCCGGTTACCATCATCAACCAGACGGCGGCGCGGAGATTCTTCCCGGGCGAGAATCCGCTCGGAATGCATCTTTCCATCGACGACCACAGCAACTCCCACGAAAAATCGATGGAGATCGTCGGCGTGGTGCAGGACGAAAAGTACGACGATCTGCGCCAGGACTTTGTTCCCACCGCCTACTATCCGCTGACGCAAATGACCGATGTGAGCGAGGGGACAAGCTTCGAGATTCGCACGGCAGCGAATCCCGACGCTTTCATTCCGGCCGTTCGCGACGCGATTGGCAACGTAAACCGAACGGCGTCACTGGAATTCTTCACACTTCAGCAGGAAGCGGACGATTCGGTTGCGCAGGAACGGTTGCTCGCAACGCTTTCGGGGTTTTTTGGCGTGCTCGCAATGGCGCTCACAGCGATCGGACTCTACGGAGTGATGGCGTACGTGGTGACGCTGCGCACGCCGGAGATCGGGATTCGCGTGGCTTTAGGAGCGACGAAGAGATCGATCCTCGGGCTGGTGCTGCGGGATCTCGTATTGCTCGTGGGTGCGGGTGCGGCCGCCGGTTTGGCCGGAGCCTTCTGGATGACGCGGTATGTCGAGCACATGCTTTATGGATTGAAGCCCGTTGACGATGCGTCCTTTCTTCTGGCCGCCCTTGCGCTTGCCATGATTGTTCTCGCCGCAAGCTATCTTCCGGCGCGTAGAGCCATGGGCGTGAATCCGGCGGAAGCTCTGCGCTACGAATAGGCGGAGGCGGCCGTCGAGCCGGAGCAACAGGCGCCGCGGAGGGACTCATGATTCAGGACGTGCTGCATCGTTTGCGATCGATTTTCCGGCGACGAGCGGTCGAGGCCGAACTCGACGACGAGTTGCGGTTTCACTTCGAGCGCCAGATCGAGAAGCACGTTCGGGCAGGTCTGACGCGCGCGGAGGCGATGCGCCGCGCGCGGATCGAATTCGGCGGGATGGAGCAAGTGCGCGAGGATTGCCGCGAGGCGCGCGGCGTCGGTCTCGTCTTTCAGATCTCGCAGGACGCCCGGTATGCGCTGCGCATGTTCGCGCGCAATCCCGCATTCACGGCCGTCGCCGCGCTTACACTGGCGCTCGGCATCGGCGCGAATACGGCGGTGTTCAGCGTGATCAACGCAGTCATGCTGCGCGCGCTGCCGGTGCGCGATCCGTCAAGCCTGGAGCAGGTCGCGTTCAGGGGCAAGCACGATGCGACGGCGTTTGTCGGCGAGAGTTTCCCGTACGTCGTATTCAAGGATCTGCGCAAGGGCAATGAGGTCTTCGCCGGTCTGGCGGGCTTCGACTCGTGGAGCCGCTACGAGGCGCGGCCCGCGGACCCGGCGCCGGGAACGCCCGGCGAGCCGATGAAGACGCAACTGGTTTCGGGCAACTTCTTTTCCATGCTGGGAGTCAATGCCGTCCTTGGCCGCACATTTACCGCCGGGGAAGAACTTCCCGGCCATAATGTGGCGGTGATCAGCTACGCGGTGTGGCAGCGGGGATTCGCGGGCGACGAGCACGTGCTGGGAAAGAAGCTGCTGATCGGCCGGGCAGCATTCACCATCATTGGAGTGGCTCCGCCGCACTTCAGCGGAGTGAATCCGGGCACGAGTTACGACGTGTGGGCGCCAGTGGGCGTGGTAGAGCAGTTGCTGGTCGACGATCCGGGACGGCTCACCGATGCGAACGAAAACTGGCTAAGCCTGATGGGAAGAGTGAAGGACGGTGTATCGGTCGATCAGGCAACCGATCGGCTGGATGTGCTTTTCCAGGCCGAACAGCGCGCCCGCGACTCCTCGCGATGGTCTCCGCAGGAACAGCGCGACTTTTTCACGCACCACATCGTTTTGTTGCCGGCAGCCAATGGAACGGATTACCTGCGGAAGGACTTCAGCCGGCCGCTCTTCCTGCTGATGGGGATGATTTGCCTGGTGCTGCTGATCGCCTGCGCGAACGTGGCCAACCTTATGCTGGCGCGCGCGAGTACGCGGCAGCGGGAGATGGCCGTGCGCATGGCGCTGGGCGCGAAGGGCCGGCGGCTGCTGCAGCAACTGCTCACCGAAAGCGTGCTATTGGCGTTTGCGGCCGCGGCGCTGGGACTGGCGTTCGCGTACTGGGGCAGCCGCATCCTGGTGGCGCTGATGTCGATTTCGCTGGACGTGCATCCCGACCTGCGCGTGCTCGCGTTTACTTCGGCGATCGCGCTGGTCACCGGAATCGCGGCCGGAATTGCGCCGGCGATCGCCGCGGCGCGAAAGGACCAGAGTCCGGCGCTGCGCACGGGAAACGCGCCGGCGATGGGTTCGCGCGGAAGCTTTCGCCTGGGCCGCGCGCTCACGGCCACCCAGGTGGCTCTGTCGCTCGTCGTCGTTTTCGCGGCGGTGCTGCTGGTGCGGACCCTGCGCAATCTGGAGACGCTCGACCCGGGATTCGCCAGGCAGGGCGTGCTGCTGTTCACGCTTTCTCCGGCCAAGGACGGAGCCGAATACCAGGATGAGAAACTGACACAGCTTTATGGGCTGCTCGCCGAGCGGATTGCCTCGGCGCCCGGCGTGCAGTCGGCGAGCTATTCGCTTCTGACGCCGATCAGCGGCGGAGGCTGGGACAACCGCACATATATTGAAGGCTACGCGCCGGGTCCAGGCGAAAATATCGACGTCTACCTGAACGGGATCGGGCCGAACTTCTTCGAAACGCTCGGCACTCCTTTGTTGCTGGGGCGCGACTTCGACGCACGGGACCGTACCGACTCGACCCCTGCCGTCGTGATCAACCAGACCATGGCGCGGCGATACTTCGCGGGACGAAACCCGCTCGGCAAGCACATCGGGCGCTGGGCCTGGAGCGAGCGGCGCGAATTCGAGATCGTCGGAGTGGTGGGAGATGCGAAGTATATGAGCCTGCGCGACGACGCGCCGCCGACCGCTTATATCTTTCTCCCGCAGTTCCCACCGCATGGCAGCATGACCTTTGAAGTGAGAAGCCGTCAGGCCGGGAGCGTTCTTTTGCCCGAGGTACGCGACGCCATTCGCGGCATCGATTCCCGGCTGGCTCCCACCGAGGTGAAGACGCTTGCCGAACAGGTGGATCGCTCGCTCGATACGGAGCGGCTGGTTTCGGCGGTCTCAGGCTGCTTTGGCGTGCTGGCGCTGGTGCTGGCGTGCATCGGACTTTATGGAGTCATCTCCTACTCGGTGGCGCGGCGCACCAACGAGATCGGTTTGCGCATGGCGCTGGGCGCGGAAAAGAACGATGTATTCCGCATGGTGATCGGGCAGGGTCTGCGGCTCGCGGTTGCGGGGCTGGCCATTGGGGTCGTGGTTACGCTGATTCTGGCGCGCGCGCTGACGAGTCTTTCGCAAATGCTCTACGGAGTCCGCGCGAGCGATCCGCTCACTCTCGTCGCGGTTTCTGTGGCGTTGACGGCGACGGCGGTCCTTGCGTGCACTTTTCCGGCGCTACGGGCGATGCGGATCGACCCGATGGAGGCGCTGCGCTACGAATAGAACTGGTAGCAGAAACCCGGTTTTCGCCCGTGCTCGAATCGCATTTGAAGTCGTCTACCTTGTATTGGGGGTTGGCTCAGTTCATCTGGCTCGACTTCGATTTGAGATACTTGTCGAAGGGAATCTCAAAGTAGAAGAGCTCGTGACCGTCGGCGTCGCGCAGCTCGCGCAGGTACAGCTTGGCCCCCCTGAGCGGATTGTCAAGCTGCGACACGTCGTAAAACAGGAAGCCGGCGCGCGTGGTGTGGGGCTCGACGACGATCGCCTGGTACTCGAAGGTGTCGAAGTCTTCCTCGATCTCCTTGTCGCTGGCCTTGGGTTTCAGGCGGATGGACGGAATGGGGCCGGGCATGGGGATTTTGCCGCCTTCCTTTTCCTTGCGAGTCATCAAGCGCTCGACATCTTCGGGCTCGGCGGCCTGGATGCGGTCGCCGGCGGCCGTCTGGAAGAGAATGCGCGCGTCGCGCAGCGAAATGGGCCGGTTGCCGTTGTTGGTCACGATCAGCCGCACGGGCATGACGCCGTGAGCAAGGTAGTCGACGCGGAAGATCGACGCCTTTTCTTTCGTGTCGTAGGGCTCTGCGGCGATGGCGACCTTCTCGTTGTCGTGGATTTCGACGGCGGCAAACGATGTGGCCGGCTGAACCGGCGGAGGGAGATGGTCGCCGGCCCAAGCCGACAGCGCCAGGCAAAATGCGATCGACGGAATCGCCCGGAAAGGCCGCATTGTGGCTGACTGTATCATTTGAGGGTCGGGCCGGGGGGAGCGGGCTCCGCTGAGTTAGACCGGGGGAAGGCAAATTCCGTTTCGCATGGTTCTATTTTTCTATAACCTGGCGCTCCTGGTCGCCCTGGTGGCGGGGTCTCCCTGGTGGTTGTGGCGGATGGCAACGGCCCGGAAGTATCGCGAGGGACTGTGGCAGCGGCTGGGGGCGGTGCGCAGGTTGCCGCGCGCCAATGGACGGCCGCTGATCTGGGTTCATGCCGTTTCGGTGGGCGAGGTTCTGGCCGTCAGCCGGCTTGTGAAAGAGCTGGAGAGTGCTTTTCCGGAATGCTTCATCGCGATTTCAACGACCACGCGCACGGGCCAGGCGCTGGCAAGGGAGCGCTTTGGAGCCGGGCGGGTCTTTTATTCGCCGCTGGATTTGCCATGGGCAGCGCGTGCGCATTTGAATGCATTGCGACCGCGAATGCTGGTTCTCGCCGAAACCGAATTCTGGCCGAATTGGCTTACCGGCTGTTTTCGCCGCGGAATTCCCGTCGCCGTCGTCAACGCCCGCATCTCGGATCGCTCGTGGCCGCGGTATCGCCGGCTGCGTGCGCTGTGGCGGCCGATTCTTTCGCGGCTCAGCCGGGTGCTGGCGCAGACGGAGACGGACGCGGAGCGGCTGAGGGCGATCGGATGCGAGCCGGAGGGCGTCTCGGTCGCGGGCAACTTGAAATTCGACGTGCGTGCTGCGGAAGAATCTGGGGCAACCCGGCTGCTGCAATCGGGCGCAGCGGGCTTGCGGGTTGTCGTCGCCGGCAGCACGCTGGAAGGCGAGGAGTTCACGCTGCTCGAAGCTTGGCCGCGATTGGTTTCGATTGATGCACGGCTCGTTCTTCTGCTTGCTCCGCGCCATCCGGAGCGGTTCAGCGCGGTGGCCGCGCTCCTCGACCGGTCGGGATGCCAGTGGATCCGGAGATCGGGGTGGCCTGCCGACCCCGGTGCTCCGCGACGCCTTCGGCCGGGTGAAATTGTGCTGCTCGACACGATCGGCGAGCTGGCCTCGGTCTATTCGCTCGCGTCGGTCGCGTTCGTCGGCGGCAGCCTGGTTCCGGCCGGGGGACACAATCCGCTGGAGCCGGCGCAGTTCGGCGTTCCCATCGTGATGGGACCGCATTATGCCAACTTTCGAGCCATCGTGGACGAACTGCGCAGGAATCAGGCCATCCGCATCGCGGAGAAGGAAGAGTTCGCGAGCACGGTCATCGAGCTGCTGAATGACCCGGCTTCCGCCGAGGCGATGGGGGCCCGGGCACGGCAGGTCTTCGGGCAGCAGGCAGGCGCGACGGAACGGTGCGTTGCGGCGCTCAAGGAGCTGCTTGACACCGAGGCTTTCGCGGAGCGCGCAGGATGAGCTCGTTCGCGCGACCGCTCCTGCTGCCGCTGGTTCCAGCCTGGCGGCTGGCGCTCGCTATGCGCGAGTTCCTGCTTGGTTCCGGATTCGAGAAGATACGCCGCCTGAATTGGCCGGTCATCAGCGTGGGCAGCCTTTCGGCCGGCGGTGCGGGAAAAACGCCGCTCACCATTGCGCTCGTAAAGCTTTTAACCGCCAACGGCTTCCATGTGGACGTGCTCTCGCGCGGATACGGCCGGCGCAGCCGCGCTGCGGCGCGGGTGCGGCCGGAGGGAACGGTGGAGGAGTTCGGCGACGAGCCGCTGCTGATGGCGCGCGAAGCGGGCGTCCCAGTGTATGTCGCGCCCAACCGTCACGACGCGGGACTGCTGGCCGAAGCCGCGGGGCAAGCGCAGAGCAGCGATCCGGCAAATGCGGTTCATCTGCTCGACGACGGCTTCCAGCATCGCCAGCTATTTCGCGAAATCGACATCGTCATCCTCGGTCAAAAAGATTGGCAGGACCATCTCCTTCCCGCGGGCAATCTGCGCGAGCCGCGAAGCGCGATTCGCCGCGCCGATGTCATCGCCATCCCGGCCGAGGAGGCGGAACTCGAAGCCGAACTGCGGCAGTCGGGTTGGACCGGATCCTTGTGGCGAATCGGCCGCTCCATGGAAGCTCCCGCTGTCGAAGGTCGCGTGGCTGCATTCTGCGGCATCGCGCGGCCGGAGCAGTTTTTTCGCGGCCTCGAAGCGGGCGGATTACAGTTGGCCGCGCGAATCGCATTTCGCGACCATCACCGGTATGGCAGCGGCGACGTCGGGAGCCTTGTGTCGGCCGCGCAAGCCGCCGGCGCCGAGGCACTGGTCACGACCGAAAAAGACAAGGTCCGGCTGGAACCGCTGGCAGCATTGCTTCCGGCTTCCTTACCCTTGCTGACGGCCCGGCTAAGGATCGGGATGGAGGACGAAGCGGGTGTGACGGAGTGGCTGGCGCGTCGTCTCAAAGCCGGATCAGCTCGTCCAATCGTATGAGAAAATCGAGTTTTGCAAGCGCAGTCCAACTTCCGTCTGCTCGTTGTCCGTCTGGGCGCCATGGGCGATATCCTGCACGCGCTGCCGGCGGTAACGGCGTTGCGCAGGTCGCACCCGCAGTGGACCATCGATTGGGTCGTCGAGCCGCGCTGGCGGCCGTTGCTCGCGGCGGACGAACGGACCTGTTCGTGTGCCGGGCGCAGTCCGGCGCAGCCTGTCGTGGACCGCATCTATCTCGCGCCCACCAAAGAATGGGGAAGAAACCCATTGAGCGGCAAGACCGTGCGCGAAGTCCGGGAATTGCGCCGCCTGCTTCGGGGCGCAGGCTACAACGCCGCGGTGGACCTGCAGGGCGCGGTGCGCTCGGCGGCGATCGGACGCATGGCGGGCAGTCATCGACTCATCGGCGAGGCGCAGCCGCGCGAGTTCGCCGCGCAATGGTTCTTCGACGAGCGCGTTGCGGTTCGCGGCGTCCACGTCATCGAGCAGGACGTGGAGCTGGCTGCGGCCGTTGCCGGCGATGCGCTGACGACGGCGGAATGCTGGCTGCCGACCAGCGCCGCGGCGGAGAGCTGGTGCGACGAACTGCTTTCGCCGGAGAGCGCGCGACCGGTCGCCGTCGTCAATCCCGGCGCCGGTTGGGGCGCCAAACGCTGGCCGGTGGAGCGCTACGCGGAGGTTGCGGCAGGATTGATCCGGCGCGGCTTTCGCGTGCTGGTGAACGCCGGACCCGGCGAGGAGACGCTGGCGCAATTCATCGCGCGCGAAACGCGCGGCTCGGCCATGCCGCTTACCTGCACGCTCGACCAACTGATCGCGCTCACGCGGCGCGTCCGGTTGGCCATCGCCGGCGACACCGGCCCGCTGCACCTGGGCTGCGCGCTGGGCCGGCCGGTGGTGGGAATCTTCGGCCCCACCGACCCCGGCCGCAACGGTCCGTTCGGCACGCCGTTCAAGGTGCTGCGCAGCGCCGAAAGCCGCCGCGATCATACCCGTCACCGCGCGCCCGAGGCCGGCATGCTGAACATCTTGCCGGAAGACGTTTTGCGCGCCGCCGATGAGCTGCTGGACGAGGTCGCCGCGCGATGAGCGATCGAGCCCATGCTTCCGGAGTTCCAGCGCGGACGGCCGACGCCTTGGAGAAAGACGAAACGCAAGCCGGCTCGCCGCAGTCTGGTGGAACGGCGCCTGCCTCAACGCCTTCCGCATGGGCCGCGCGATGGCAGCGCATCGCCCGGCGCATCCGCGTGCCGCTGGGGTTTCTGGTTGCGGTTCTTTATCTCTTCGAGCTCGTTCGCCACACTCCGGATTACACCGCCATCGGCTGGAGCGTCGCACTGGTTGCGCCCGGGCTTTGGTTGCGCGGCTACGCCGCCGGCACCGTGAAGAAGAACCGCCAGCTCACCACCACCGGCCCCTACGCCTGCACACGCAACCCGCTGTATCTCGGCTCAATGCTGATCGCCGCCGGATTTGCCCTGGCGCTGCCCAGTTGGCTGGTGGCAGTGGTGCTGGCGCTGGGCTTTCTCGCCGTCTACGTTCCCGTCATCGCCTCGGAAGAACGGTTCCTGCGCGCGACATTCCCGGAGTACGACGAGTATTCCCGCCGCGTCCCGCGCCTGATTCCGCGGCTTTTCCCGGCGCGGCAACCCGGCGGCGCAGTACCTTCGGTCGACGACCGCGGCTTTTCTCCAGCCTTGTATTTCAAGCACCGCGAGTACAATGCTGTCCTAGGGTCCGCACTTCTGTACCTCTGCCTGCTTTTTCTGCGCCCTGCTCTCGGCGTGTTTCTCAACGGGCTGCGTTAATCTTTTCAGGCCCCCAAACCGTCCAACCCACAAGGAGCCGCGCCGCTCTTGAAGATGCGGACGAATCTCGCCCTCGTCAGTTGCGCTTTCGCGTTGGCCGCCGCGGCCGGGGGCCAGCAGATTCCGCCGCTGGCTGCGCCGCGCGCCGGTTTTGTCTTTCCGCAAAAGCAAACCTTGACTTACGCCGTCGACTGGCGCGTATTCTCTGCCGGCACCGCGGTGGTGCACTTCGAAGACACCGGTGACCGCGAGCGCATCAGCGCCAACGCCGATACCATCGGGGCCATCAATCTCCTCTTTCACGTCAGCGACCGCTTCCAAGCCACCTTCGACCGCGCCAAGGGTTGCTCCTACGAGTTCGACAAACAGACGGTCGAGGGCCGGCGGCAGGTCAACTCCACGCTGCGCATCGACTACACGCAATCGAAGTCCATCCTCGACGAGAAGAACCTCGCGAAGGGGCAAAGCAAGCATGTCGAGGTTCCGATCTCGAGCTGCCTGACCGACCTGCTCTCCGGCATCTTCTATGCCTCGTCGCAGCCCATGGAGGTCGGCAAGAGCTTTCTGATGCCGGTGGTGGACGCGATGCACACGGTGATTGTGACCCTGAAGGTGGAGGGACGCGAAGAAGTGAAGACTCCGCTGGGCACGTTCAAGACTCTTCGCGTGCAACCCACGGCCGACGCCGGCGTGGTCAAGAACCGGGGCAACATCTGGATCTGGTACACCGACGACGATCGCCATTTGCCTGTGCAGATGCGCGCGCGCCTGTTCTGGGGAACGATCACCTTCCGGCTCACGGCCAACGACAACAAGTGACGACCGGGACCAGGCGCACGCGGCAATTTAGACTGATCCCATGGCCAGGCGCATAGGTGTGCATCTCGGCACCGCGGGCGGCGCATCGAAAGCCGTGGAGCGCGCGAGAGAGATCGGCGCGAATACGTTTCAGATCTTTTCGTCGAGTCCGCGTATGTGGCGCGCGCCCAAGGTCGATCCCGTCGAGGCCGGGCGCATGCGCAAGCTGCGCGCCGATTACGATGTTGGCCCGCTGGTCATCCACGCCAGCTATCTGATCAATGTGTGCAGCCAGGCGGCCGACATCCGCAAGAAGAGCGTGGCCGGGTTTCGCGGAGAGATCGAGCGGGCGCTGGAGTGGGGCGCGGAATATCTGGTCCTGCATCCCGGCTCATGGAAAGGCATGACGCGCGATGAAGGATTGCGATTCGCGGCCGAGTCGATTCGCAAGGCCGCCGAAGAGATCGTCTGGCAGGGAAACGGCTTTCACATTCTCATCGAGAACACCGCCGGCGCGGAGTGCTCGCTGGGCGGCGGATTCGAGCAGGTGGCGGAGCTCGTGGAGCGGCTTGAGGCCTCGGCGCCGGTGGGGGTCTGCCTCGACACCTGCCATTGCCACGTGTGCGGCTACGACATCCTGAGCGACGAAGGCTATGCCGCAACCACGGACCAGGTTGCCAGAACCGTGGGCTTCGAACAAGTGCGGGTGTGGCACTGCAACGACGCCAAGGCCGCGCGCGGCTCGAGGCTCGACCGGCATGAACACATCGGGCAAGGAACGATCGGCATCGAGCCGTTTCGAAGACTGCTCAACGACAAGCGCTTCGCCCACTGCGCCTTTATCGCCGAAACTCCGCTCGACGAGCCGGGCGATGACGAGCGCAACGTGCGGGTGCTGAAGAGCCTGGTCGCATAGTTTGAGTCGCATGTTGCTTTTCGAACGAAGGCTGAATCCAGCGACCGATTTTGCCCCAGAGGGCTAAAAGTGTTTGCGTGAGAACTGTTTCCAGGGCCCTGAAGCCGGTTTCAAAAGGCCCGCGGCTAAAGCCGCCTCGATGTTTTGCGCCGGGATTCAGCAGCCTGAAGGCTGCTGCTCCCTCCAATTCGCGCACCGAAACTACGCCGAAACGAGCTCTCACGCGCGCTCCAAAAGCCCAAACTTTTTTTCGCTGTCTTCGGCTCGACTGAACAGCTTGCCGAAAAAAGCCGAAACAAGAAAGGAATGTGCAACCAGAGCGCAGCAGCGGCCAGGGCAGTTCAGGAAACAGTGTGTACCTTCAATCCTTGCCCAAGGTCGCCGCTCCCTGCTGTTCGCGGGGACTCAGCGATCTCTCTTCGTCTACAGAATTTCTTAAACTGCCTTAAAGCCGGACCTGATTTTGCGGTTCTTGCGGCCCGACTGAAAGTCGGGCCGTGTTACAAAACTCAGCCGCATCGAAAGACTTCCTGGAGGCGCCAAATGAGAATCGATCTGAGCGGACGCACTGCCGTGATTACCGGAGGAAGCCGCGGCCTGGGCGAGGCGATGGCCAAGGCGCTGGCCGCGGCGGGCGCGAAGATCGCCCTGGTGGCGCGCGACGAGGAGCGCCTGAACCGGGTGCGCGACGCCATCGCCCAGGACTTCGGCACGGCGGCCGTCTTTACCGCCGACGTGACGCGAGAGGAAGAGGTTTCGCGCGTGGCCCAGGCGGTGAACGAGCGCTTCGGAGCGCCGCAGATCCTGGTCAACAATGCGGGCATCAATGTCCGCAAGAGCCTGACCGATATCTCGCTCGAGGAATTTCGCAGCGTTCTGGATGTCAGCCTGATCGCCACGTTCCTGATGTGCCGCGCCTTCGTGCCCGGCATGAAGGGCCGCGGTTACGGGCGCATTCTGAACATGGCTTCGATCATGAGTCATGTTTCCATTCCCGGGCGAACCGCGTACTCGTCGGCCAAGGCGGCGCTGCTCGGTTTTACCCGCGCGCTGGCGCTGGAACTGGCCGGCGAAGGCATCACCGTGAACGGCATCAGCCCTGGACCGATCGCGACCGATATGAACCGGGAGCTGATGAACAATCCCGAGGTGAATGCGCAATTTCTCGCCAATCTGCCGGTGGCGCGCTGGGGCAAAGTGGAGGAGATCGGAGCGCTGGCCTGCTATCTGTGTGGCGACGAGGCGGGCTTCATCACCGGCACCGATATCCTCATCGACGGCGGCTGGACGGCCAGGTGAGACCGATTCGGCGTCGCACCGGGCAGGATCGGTCTGAAACCGGCGCGCGATTGTGCCGATAGGAGTTCAGGCGCAACCCGCACCCGATCCTGCATGCTTTTCAATCCGTCTGCGATGAAGCCCACCGTTGAACTGTCGATGATCGTGAAGGACGGCGCGCCGGTCCTGGCGCGTTGTCTTCGCAGCGTCGCGCCGTTCGTCGACCGCATCCTCGTCGGCGACACCGGCTCGACCGACGAGAGCGCGGCGATCGCACGCAGTTTCGGCGCCGCAGTGATCGCGGTTCCGTGGGAAGACGATTTTTCGCGCGCGCGCAACCGTCTGCTCGCCGAGAGCAAGTGCGACTGGATCCTGGTGCTGGACGCCGACGAGATGCTCGATGCGGCGGGCGGCGGGCAGATCCGCGAGCTGATCGAGGCGCCGGAGATTTTCGCGTATCACAATCCCCGATGGAACTACATGCGCGATGCGAGCACGCGGCTCGGCTTTCAGGCTGCGAGGCCGAATCCGGTTGTGATTGCGGAGTCGCTGCCGTATCCCGCCTATGTGCCTTTGCCCACGACGCGGCTGTTCCGCAGTCATCCCGACGTGTATTACGAGGGCTGCGTCCACGAAACCGTGACGCGCCGGCTGGCGGTTCCTGGATTTGCGACCGCGCGCGCGGATTTCATCGTTCATCATTTTGGCCATGCCGAAGATGCGGAAGGGGATCGGCAAAAGAAAAACGATCTCTACCAGGCGCTGGGAGAGAAGAAGCTGCAGGCCAACGCGAACGACGCGCAGGCAATCATCGAAATGGGGTTGGCGGAGCTGGAGAACGCGCGCCGGCCGGCCGTCGCGCTGGCGCACTTTGAACGCGCCTGCGAGCTGAGCCCGCAGTCGGCGGTCGCATGGCTGTTTGCCGGCGCCTGCCTGGTCCGCTTGATGAAACCCGACGAGGCGCTGGAGCGGCTGCACCGGGCCGCCGGCCTGGGACTGCGAAATGCCGTGTTATTCCAGACTCTGGGCGATGCGCACTTTCATGCCGGCCGCCATGGCGAGGCGCGCGAGGCGTATGCGCAGGTGGCTGCGCTGGGCGAGGAGTCTCCGTTGAGCGAGGCCAAGCGGGGCGCCTGCGAGGTTCATCTTGGCCTGGCCGCGGAAGGAATCGGGCGCATGAAGAAGGCCGTGTCGGATGCTCCGGAATTCGGCGAGCTTTACGACATTCTGGCCGCGAGCGCGCTGCTCGGTGGAGATCTCGAGCTCGCGGCGCGAACCGCCGACGCGCGGCTCCGACTTGGCCACCTGACCGAATTTCATGTGCAGCTCGCAGCTCTGTTGCAAGCGCAGTTGAAGGCGCGCGAGGACGCGCGCATCGCCCATGATGCGGTTTGTGAGCAGCTTCGCGCCATAGCGTCATAGCCGAACCGGCTGCAACTTCAGAGTTCAACGCGGCTTCGCATGCGAAGTTCGGGACAATCCGGTTTCTCTATGGGCGCGAGCCGGTTGGCTGAGGGTGTTCCGGCTGCGCGGGAGGAACGTACTCGACCAGCGTATCGACCGGTTGGTGGGCAGCCCAGGCGATACCGCGCAACAGCATCTGCCGGATCTGATAATTCGAGAAATTTGCGTACTCGTGGCCCTGCATCCACACAAAAGCGCGAGCCGGCTTGCCGCCGTTCAGTACATGCTCATAGGTCCAGATTTGGGGAACCACCTCGCCCTTGTGCGATCCGGCGCTAGGCGTTCCCGGAATAACGGCGGTAGCGAGGACGTTGATGCCGGGATTCTGCGCCCAGGTCATGTTGTAGAACGCTTCGTCGAAGATGACAAAATTCGACATGCCTTTCATGATCGGGTTGTTGGGCTCGACTATGGTGTACGGAATGGGCGCGCCCAGCGTGTAGTTGACTTCGCCGTGTTTCTTGGCGCCGCCCACCAGCGTGGCGAAGTATGCCGGATCGGGGCCACAGAGCGAGTCGTGGAGGCTGACCAGGCCGCCGCCGTTTTGGACGTAGGCCTCGAGCGCGGCTTTCTCTTCGTCCGTGAGATAACCGGCATCGCCCTTGTAGATGACGACAACATCGGTGTGGGCGAGATCGGCCGCGGTGGGCGCATGCAGGGCTCCGTCGACGATCGCTCCGCGCCCGGTGAGGAGTTTGCTCCAGTCGGCGAGGAATTGCGGATAGTCGTGCTGGCCCTCGTAGTGGGATTTGAGACCCGCCCAGATGTAGACGTGCATTCCTTTGGGATTCTGGTCCCACGGACGCGGCTCCTGCGCTGCCGGGGCGCCCGGCGGAGCGCCGGTGGATTGCGCGCTCACCAAGCCGGAAGCAGACAAGAGAGCGGAAGCCAACATGGCAGCGAGTATTTGCAACGGTGGAATCGAACACTTCGAATGGCGCATTTCGGTGCGCGCGGTCCGCGTGGGAATGGCGCGCGACAGCCAGTATACAGTCGGCGCCAAGCAACTCCTCGACGAGTGGCTGCGGATCAGGCCACTCAGGGGTTGAAACCCTCGTCGATTCGGCGGCACTTTCGGCACGGCTG
>JASHQQ010000071.1 GCA_030039035.1 Acidobacteriaceae bacterium
AGCGCAGTGAGCGCAGCGAGACATTCGCGCAGCGGCCGCTAACTCCGCCAGCCCCGCTAACACCGCTAACTTCGCTCTCTCATCCGAGCGTCCCCGCCGCCACCGGCGACAGCGCGCGCAAATGTTCAACGGCCTCCGGCACGACCTGCAGCACGTAGTCCACATCCGCATCGGTTGCCGTTTTCAGCAGGCTGAAGCGCAGGCTGGCGCGGGCGCGCGTCTTGTCCAGGCCCATCGCCATCAGCACGTGGCTCGGCTCGGTGGCCCCGGAGTGGCACGCCGACCCGCCCGACACCGCAACGCCCTTCAGATCGAGCGCGATCACCAGCGCCTCGCCCTCCAACTGGTCGAACCAGATGTTGGTCGTGTTGGCCGCGCGCGGAACCGGCGTTTTGCTTTCCCAGGTCGCAGAATCGAGACCTGGGGCACCCGGGCGGGAAACCGATCCGCCGTTCACCCCGGTTCCGGGAAGGCGCAGAATCTCCGCTTCCAGCCGGTCGCGCAAGAGCGCAACCCGCGCCATGGTTCCGTCTTCCAGGCTGTGCATGGCGAGTTCCGCGGCCTTGCCCAGTCCAACGATTCCTGCAACATTTTCGGTTCCCGCGCGGCGCCGGCGCTCATGGCTGCCGCCCACCAGCAGCGACTCGACCGGCGTGCCCCTGCGAACATACATCGCGCCAACGCCCTTGGGCCCGTGCATCTTGTGTCCGCTGATCGAAAGCAGATGGCAGCCGATCTTGCGCACATCGATGGGCACCTTGCCCGCGCCCTGCACGGCGTCGATGTGAAAGAACACTCCGGTGTCGGAAGCGATCCTGGCGATCTGCTCCACCGGCTGAATCACGCCCGTTTCGTTGTTGGCCAGCATCACGCTGATCAGCCGGGTTTCGGGCCGGATGGCGCGCAGAATATCGGTTGGATCGATCAGCCCGCTCGGTTGCGGCGCGACAAAGGTCGTCTCCACGCCGCTCTGCGCCATGCGCTGCGCAGCCTGCAGCACCGCCGAGTGCTCGATTGAAGTGGTGATGAAATGATCGCCCGGATGCAGCAGTCCGAAGATGGCCGTGTTGTCGCCCTCGGTGCCGCCGGAATTGAAGACCACCTCGGCGGCGTGGCAGTTGAAAAACTCCGCCAGCGTCTCGCGGGCATGATCCACGGCCTTGCGCGCCTGCTGGCCGTGCAGGTGGATCGAGGAGGCATTGCCGAAGTGCTCCATCCAATACGGACGCATCGCCTCCATCACCTCCGGCAACAGGGGAGTCGTGGCATTGGCGTCCATATACACTCGGCGCATGGGCGACATTTCTTCCTTGTCAAGTGGGCCAGGTTTCTCCGGGAGTAAATCTCCCGGAGTTTTTGGGGACAACGAACGTACGGGCTGAAGCCCGTACCCTCCAGACCGCCCCAATGCCCTTTTCCAAATTGTACGGTCAAACCGGATTTCGCGCCGCTCCGTCACATCCAACGGACAATTCACAACTCCGGAGTGTCGCGAACGAGCGCCGGTCTGCTAGATTGCCTTCACGCGGCGATTGCCCGCCGCAGGAGGAGAAACCCATGCTTTCGATCCATCGCATTTCGGGCTGCATTCTGGCCTGTTGTCTGATCGCCGCCGCCGGGACAGTGGCGCAGGCACAGGACGCCGCACCCGCCAAGCCTGCCGTTGGAACCCCGGTTCCTCCCGCGCAGGTCTACGGAAGGCTGCTTGGCGGTATGGAGAAGGAGTTTGTCGGCGCCGTGGAGGCCATGCCCGAGGACAAGTTCAACTTCTCGCCGACCGCTGTCATGTCCACCGGCGACTTCAAGGGCGTCCGCACCTTTGCCGAGCAAGTCAAGCACGTCACCGAAGCCAACTACTATTTCTTCGGCACGCTCAGCGACGCCGACATGAAGGCCAAAGGCGAGGCCATCGGCAAGCTGACCACCAAGGCCGAGATCGTGCAGGCGCTGAAGGACTCGTTCGCGCTGGCGCATTCGTACGTCGATGGAATCACCGCGGAGAACGCGTTTGTGATGACCGCGAACGGCACGCGCGCCGGGCAGGCGACCTTCGGCCTCGCGCACATGATGGACCACTACGGCCAGATGGTCGAGTATCTGCGCATGAACGGCATTGTGCCACCGGCGAGCCGCGGCGGCGGCATGTGATGGCGCGTCTCGTCGGGTTGAATGGACGCGGCTCTCGACAGATCGATTCGCGCGAGAGCCGCTGCCGGGAGGGGTGCGGCATCTTCAGAGTTACTGCGGCCATTCCAGCGTGGCCCGGATGTCGCCGCAACTTGTTGTCGCGCCGACCTCGAGTTTTCGCCTCCGGCCGCAATCACGCCGGGAGTGCCTTATCCACGTGGCGAACGGTCACGGAACGCTGATGCTGAGCACCTCTGAGGGCGCGCTCGACACTCCGGCGGAATCGACCGTTTCAACGTAGTAGTCGTACGTTACGCCGCTGCTGACCGAGGAATCGGAGTAGCTCGTCTGCGTATCGAGGGATCCGTTGAGAAGCTGATAGCTGGAGCTGCCGCTCGTAGCCCTGTAGACGCTGTATCCGGAGATCGTGACCGACGATCCCGTGGGCGCATCCCACGTCAGGTTGACCTGATAGCTTCCAGGAGTCACCCCACTGCCGCTCAATGAGACGAGGAACGAGCTGCCCGCCGACGAATTGCTGGAGATGGTTACAGCGCCGGATGCCGACCCGGCCGTGGTGGGATCGAATTGGACTTCCAGCGTGGCGGTCTGATTTGGACTCAGTGTGATGGGAAAGCTGACTCCCGAGACGCTGAATCCTGTTCCGGTTGCCGTCGCCGAATTCACGGTGACCGACGACGATCCCGTGGAAGTCAGGGTGAGCGACTGCGTGGCCGGATCATTGATCGTGACCGAGCCGAACTGGATGCTGGAGGAGCTGACGCTCAGGATCGACGCGGCGGCGCCCAGCGACAGGGAAAACGTCTGGGAAACAGAGCTCGCGGTCGCGGTGATGGCCACCGTCTGCGCAGTTCCAACCGCCGAAACGGTTGCCACGAAGCCCGCGCTGGTCGCTCCGGATCCCACTGTCACGCTGGAAGGCACGCTAACCGCCGCGTTGTTGCTGGAAAGCGAAACCACCGTCCCGCCGCTGGCCGCGGCCGCGTTCAGCGTCACCGTGCAGGAGTCGGTGCCCGCGCCGGTTATGGACGCATTGACGCAGGAAACCGCGCTGGGCGTCGGCATCCCGGTTCCGCTCAGGCTCACCGTCGTCGTTCCCCCTGAGGCGGCATTGCTGGAGATGGTGAGCGTCCCCGCGGCGGCCCCTGCGGCCGTGGGATCGAACTGCACCTGAACCGTGGCTGTCTGGTTCGGATTCAAGGTGACCGGGAACGAACCCCCGGAGGCGCTGAAACCGGCGCCGCTCGCCGTTACCGAATTGATGGTCAGCGCCTGCGTCCCGGTCGAGGTCACCGTCACCTGCTGCGACACGGCAGTATTGACGTTTACATTGCCGAAAGGCACCGTGGACGCGCTGAGGGTCAGCGCGGGCGCCGGAGCGGCCACTTCCACAGCGACCGCCTCGGTTGCGCCTCCTGCCACCGCGGAGATGAGCACCGATTGCGACGATTGGACCGCCGCGACCGTGGCGTTGAAGGCTGCGCTGATGCCGCCACTGGGTACTGTCACCGTTGCCGGAACCTTCACGGCCGTGTTGTTGCTCGTCAGATTCACGGTTACTGCGCCGCTGAGAGCCGCGGAATCGAGAGTCACCGTGCAGGCATCGGTGGCCGGCCCGATCACGGACACGCTGGTGCACGAAACCGCGGCGACCGCCGGCGCCGCCTCCGTCAGGGTGTAGTTCTCGGGCTGCCACGTCCCGTTCACCAGCGAATACAGGCCCGCATAAACCTTGACGCCGCTGGTGGGCAGGCCCTTGACCGTAAGGGAGGTGCCGGTAACGGAGCCCGAGCTGTACAGGTTGTCCGATCCGGAAGTCGTGCCGATGTGCAGCCAGTAGGCGGTGGGTCCATGACCGGCCGACCAGGTGAACGTCGCCGAGGAACCGGGAAGAACGCTTCCCTGCGCGGGGCTCGTGAGCGCGGCCAGCACCGGCTTGCCGGCTTCCGTCACCGTGTACCCGAGAGGCGTCCACGTGCCGCTCAGATTCGAGTACAACGTGGCATAGACCGTCATTCCATAGGTCGGCAGTCCATTCACGGTAATCGACGTACTGCTCACCGATCCCGAACTGTAAATGTCGTCCGATCCTTCTCCTGTTGTTCCCAGATGCAACCAGTAGGCCGTGATCCCGGTTCCGGCTGACCACTTGAATGTCGCCGATGTACCGGAAAGAACACTGCCCGAAGCTGGACTCGTCAGTGCCGCAAGCGCCGCTTCCGTGTAGGCGTTGTCCGGAGTAGCCAGCCAGGCTCCGCCGTCGATGCTGGCATAGAGCGTGGCATAGATTTTTACCCCGTTGAGCGGCAGATTGCTTACGGTCACCGAGGTTCCTGTCAGCGAACCCGAGCTGTAAAGATTGTCCGATCCGGCGCCGGTTGTGCCCAGATGCAGCCAGTAAGCCGTGATCCCCGTACCTGCCGTCCACTTGAAGGTCGCCGTCTTGCCGGGCAGAATGCTTCCCGCCGCGGGGCTGGTGAGGGCGGGAAGGGCCGGCTCCGTATAGGTGTAATCCACCGGAGTCCAGACGCCCTGCACGCTCGAGTACAGGGTTGCATAGATTTTGGTCGCCTTCATGGGCAGGCCCGTGACGGTGACCGAGGTGGTCGTCAGCGATCCGGAGCTGTAAAGATTTTCCGATCCGGCCCCGGTGGTGCCCAGATGCAGCCAATAGGCCGGTACTCCCTTGCCGGCAGTCCATTTGAAGGTGACGGACGAGCCGGGCAACACCGTGCCGGCGACCGGACTCGTGAGTGCGGCGAGATCCGTTTCCGTGTACGTATAGTTCGTCGGCTCCCAGGCTCCGTTCACCTCGGAATAGATGGTCGCGTAAATTGTGGCGCCGGTGAGGGGAAGTCCGGTCACGGTAACGGAGGTCGTCTTGATCGATCCGGAGCTGTAAAGATTCTCCGATCCGGCTCCGGTGGTGCCCAGATGCAGCCAATAGCCGGAGACTCCGCTGCCGGCCGTCCACTTGAATGTCGCGGTTGAACCCGGCAATACGCTCCCGGGCGCCGGGCTGGTCAGGGTCGCAAGAACCTGGGACGCCGCCGGCAAGGAGAAGCCGCCGCAGAGAGTCGCCAGCAGGCAGACGTGGAGGAAGTGCTGGAAATTTCTTCGGGCGTTCACTGATTTGGGCCTCCGCCCGAAACGGAGAGAACCGGCAAATTTGCAGCCATCGCAAGATGGCGCGTTTTCAGGTGCTGAATGAACACCAGGAAGAATTGCGTACACCGGTCTCACCTCTGGCAAAGTCCCTGGCCAAACCGGGGAATCAGAAGGCCGGAATCCAAAAAATTAAGGAAAAACTGAGAGGAGTTTACCAGTTGGATGCGCCACTTTAGTCATCTCAGATGACGCCTTCGCGTTACTTTGGTTCAAACTCATGCAAACTCTCAATTCTTCAAGTTTGTATGAGTTACTCGCTGCGCGGAAGTCAGTTGGGATGCCTCGGAAATGGGGCAACTTGCCCTGAGAAACGACGTTCATCTTGCACATTGGTAATCGATAAATGATTACCAACGCCGGGGGGCGATGCTGCTTGGGCCCTTCCGCGCCACGGACTGAGCAATCCTTGTGGACGCGGAAAACCTGGCCGATCCGGCCGTTCAACCACGGAGCCACCGGGGAGGAATCGGTGGTGGCTCACTCGGCAAAAGAGCGATGGCGTTTCTCGAAATACTATAAGGCGGCAAACTTCGCTTCGTTGTGGATTTTCTCTTGAAGAGAAACTACTTAGCGACTGCATGCGCCCTGCGCTATTTCAAGGAATGCTCTCGGGAATTGGAAAGAGTCGCACCCGCTTATGAAGTGGCGAGATGCGCCTCGACGTCTCACGCGGCCAGCACACCGGAAAAATGGCGCACAGCAGCTAAAGCGATTCAGCTTGGGATAGGATGCTTGGACCCGCGATTTGATTAGCAATGACAATGCCAGAAAGCCAGGCGGCGGCAATCTCCATAAGTTATTTAATTTGTTAGGCTTGAACATATCAGCCGGAGCGGCGCGAAGAGAGTTGGATCGAAGAGATCCGGCACTTTTTGCAATTGCGGGTAGTTTTTACCGGCCCCGCTTGGGAAGAATTTTCAGATAAGTCCCGTTTTGGCAGCGACTTCGCCAAAAATTGGGCCTGTCATCATCCGGGCGCGCGAGAACCGGATTCGCTCCTCTGCCGGAAAAAAGGCCGAAGCCCTTCACAAGGGCTTCGGCCAGGTTGCTGAAGTGAAAGTCGCTGCGACCTAGCTGCAGCCGCTCGTCGAGCCGCAGCTCATGCA
>JASHQQ010000072.1 GCA_030039035.1 Acidobacteriaceae bacterium
TGCAAGGGCTGCTCGCGCCTCTTTTCTCGCCTGGCTCCGATTTCCCACCAATGCCTCCTGAACCGCGCCGTCCGCGTTATACACGGCCGCAGTCTCCTTTTCGCCGGCGCTTCCAGCTTCTTCGGCGGCCCGCCGCGCCAGCTCGCGGGCTTGTACGAATTCGCCGTGGTACGCTGCGGTGTCCGATTCGCCATCCAGAATCTGGTCCTCGTAGCCCGATTTACCCATGACCATCGCCGATTCGCGCTCCATTCCAGCCACATCATTTTCGAGAAACGCAATGTTATAGAGCGCCTCGTGCAACCACGGGGAATCGAGATTTCGAGACTTCGCTTCCTGCGCCGAGGCCTTGGCTTTGTCGAGTTGGTCAAGAGATACGAAGGTGCCGGTCATGTCGAAGTAGACCAACCCGCTGTCGGGATCGAGTTTCAGCGCTTCCTGATACGAGGCAAGGGAATTGCTATAACTGCCCAGAGCCGCATTGTCCACGCCGAGTTCGATCCAGGGGACGACATCGCGCGGATAGGTTTCGGTCCATAGGCGGAGCGTCTGATTGGCTGCCTCCAGGTCCCCGGTAACAAACCGTTCGTAGTCCGAATCAATGTTGAGTTTTTCGATTTCGCTCACCCTGTTGCGAAGCGCATACGCCTTGCGCATAGCTGCGGCAGCCAGTGCCGTTTCACTCAGATTGTTATAGTTGAGCGCCAAATAGGTATATGCCATGGCAAAATTCGGGTCGAGGCCGATGGCCTGCTTGAACAGCGGGATGGAAGCGGCAGGGTCGTTCTTCACAACGATCGCCCGATCGCCCAAGCTAAATTCGTGCAGCGCTTCCAGCGATGCAGTGGTGACCTCTTCGGCCGGCGCATTGTATTTCTCGATCGACGCCAGCGACTCGCCCAGCTTCTTCCGCATTTCCTCTGCGGCTTTGCCCAGTGCCGCAAGTACCTGCTCCCTGCCGTTGGCGGTCACCTGCTCGACAGCCAGCAGGTCGCCGGTTTGGCAATTGACGGCTTTGAGACCGAGCACGTATTGGTTGCCCAGGCTGGCGATCGACTCATCGATCGTTGCGGCGCTTCCAGTGCGCAAGCAGACCTGGCGCGCCAAATCCTGCGTTAGACGGGCGTCGCGCGGCTTAGCCATGAGGGCGAGTGTCCGCGAAATCCGTTCGTCCGAGAGCAGGTTGAGGAAGGGGGACTGTTCGAGCTGTGCTGCCAGTCCTTGCCGCAGCGTGCCGTCGAAGACCGGATCCCCGGTGGTGTTGGTGAAATCGGCCAGGACCACCATGTCCTGGTCGGTGAGCTTGCGGGCGGGACGCAAGCGAAGATAGAGAAGAGCACCGAGCGTAACAGCAATAGCGAAGAGAATTAGGCTGAAGGCTCCTCGGCGCACATTCGGGCGATACGCCACGTCCTGGAAGCGCGATCGCCCAGTTTGCGGGGCCTTTCTTTCCTGCATCGACGACGGCGACGCAGCAGATTCCCTGTCGCGTTTCAGCCTCTTCAAATCCGCGAGCAGGTCTCGGGCCGACTGATAGCGCAGGTCGCGGTCCTTGTCCAGAAGCCGACCCACGATCTCATCGACCTTCGAAGGCAATTCCGGATTTAGGCGGGTTGGCGAAACCGGAACGCGATTCAGGATGGCATCGAAGAGCAGCGCGCTTGTCGCTCCGCTGAAAGGCCTCACGCTCGTCGACATTTCATAGACAACAGTTCCGAAACTGAACAAGTCGGAGCGCGCGTCCAACTCTTCACCGCGCGCCTGCTCCGGCGACATGTAAGCAGCGGTTCCCAAGACCTCTCCGGCCCGTGTCAGCGCGGTAGTCGCGGGCGGCGAATCTTCGTTGCTGTCTGGGGCGGCACCGCGTGCAGCCGGCACTAGCTTCGCCAGACCGAAATCGAGAATTTTCGCTTGCCCGCGTTGGGTGACGAAAATGTTCGCCGGCTTTATGTCGCGATGAATAACACCCCTTGTGTGAGCCGCATCCAGCGCGTCGCCAATCTGGATGGCGAGATCGAGCACAGCGTCAAGTTTCAATGGACCCGCCGCGATGACATGCTTCAGCGTCCGGCCTTCAAGAAACTGCATGGCAATGAAGGGTTGACCTTCGTGCTCGCCGATTTCGTATACGGTGCAGATGTTGGGATGATCGAGGGCCGAGGCAGCACGAGCTTCCCGCCGCAAGCGCTCGAGCGACGGCACATCGTCCACAAGGCCTTGTGCCAGGAATTTCAAGGCGACAGGCCGGCCGAGCACGATGTCCTCGGCTCGATAGACGACACCCATGCCTCCGCCGCCGAGTTTTTCAAAAACCCGGTAATGCGATACCTTCGCCCCGGCGATCTCCATCGGGCATTCCTTGAATATCTATCATCGGCCGATCCACGGGCTCTGCCAAGCGCAATCATCGGGTGGGCTTTTCCGCGAAACCGAGTGCGTTTTCTCTCCGCTCGCTTTGGGAACCTCGCAAGGTCACAACCTCAAAGTTGCCGCACGGGCACAAATCGCAACAATCAAACAGGTCCGAGGAGGAACCGGTCGGGCACGATGAGCGCTCCTGTTCAGTGCTCGTGGCGGCCTCAGGTCGATGCGCTCATCGAAGAGGGTCTAGCCAGTGAGAGAACGGATGGGTCCTCATAAATGAAGCTTAGTCCGCGGCACCAATTCACTGATTGAGGTCCGTTGGTCATCGATCTGGGCGAATGACCGCCTATGAGGAAGGAAGTTTCGGTCTGCCAGGGCGAAGAAACGCCAAAGTTCCGAGTAGCCGACAATGCGTCCGTGACGCTGCCAACGACCGCATCAGGGTTCAGCACTCCGACGCATCATTGGTCCTTGAGATCGGCGAATCTGGAGAGAACCAATCGCTGGATAACGGCAAAAATCATTGCGGTCGAAACCCCAAACATGAGTGCACCATTGGCTGCTTCCAGCGGTTCCAGGAGTTTCCACGAGGATGACA
>JASHQQ010000073.1 GCA_030039035.1 Acidobacteriaceae bacterium
GTCTTACCGGGCACGGCTAAACAGCTTGCTGAAAAAAGCCGAAGACGAGAGAACTCTGCGATTGGAGCGCCGCAGCGGCTAAAGCCGGCGCTGATTCTTCTGACGCTTACGGCCCGACTGAAGTCGAGCCCCGTTACAAAACGCCCGTGGGCAGGGGTTTTTCAGCAAGCTGTAAAGCCGTGCCCTTTCACAACCGCTTGCTGAGCTGATTCTTCCGCAGCCTGCCAGAAATCGTACCGCAGCGCGAACTGCATGCGCCGCGGGGCGGTGAGCATCTTGTCGGCGATGCCCAGGTTGCCGCTCGTCAATCCGCTGCCGATGGACTGCGGATCGAAGCGGACGGTGTTGGTGACGTAGTACGCTTCCCAGTCGAACTTGATCGCGCCGTGCTCGGCCAGATGCCAGGACTTGTTCAGACCCGAGTCGATATCGAAGTAGCCGTCGCCGCGGAAGTTATTGCGCTCGCCGGCCTCGCCCGGATAGGGCAGGCGGACCGGGTAGCCGTTGGGAATCCCGGAATTGATGGCGGCAGGATTGTCGAAGAACTGCGGATTGCCCGAGGAGTCGAAATGGCGGCTGTCGCGACGCGAAATTCATCGACCGAATCCTGCGTTTCGCGCAGCACTCCCGTGAAGGCCTAGCCATACACCTGGTCGTTGTCGTCGACTCCGTCGATGGTCACGTTGCCCTGGTCGGAGCGGACGCCGTTGACCGCGCCGCTGCGGCTGTCGCCGGTGGGATTCTGCTCCGATGCGCCCGGATTGCCAGGCTGGCTGGGCAGCCAGAGCACGCCGGGCTGCAGCGAGAGCAGGTCGGGAACGTTGCGCGTCTCGCCCGGCAACGCCTGGATGAGCGCGTTGCCCATCGAGTTGCCCAATGAAGCATCGGTGGTATTCAGCGTTTCGGCTTCCGCGCTCACGTTCACCGCCTGCGAAACCGACTGCACCGTCATGGTGAAATTCACCGCGGCCGGCTGGTTCACGAGCAACTCGGCAACCTTGGTCTGATCGCCGAAGCCCTGCGCCGACGCCTTGATCGTGTAACTCGCCGGCGGAATCGCCGCGAAGGTGTATTCTCCCGCCGAATTCGCGGTCGCGTTGAAGGATTGTCCGCTTGCGCTGTTGGTTACGGTGACGGTGGCGCCGGGAGGATCTGCCGCGAATGCGCCGACAGGAGCGGCGCCGCAGCGGGGGACATCGCGACGATCCGAACGATGCGGAAAGTACGCTTCATCGATTACGTCCGGGAGCGGCCCGCTTGCGAGGAATCGAATCCATAGTATGGATGCGGATGGAGAGGGTGGCATTGGCTGCCCGACGTGCTCCCGACGAGTATTCGCGCCACTGCGCGGCAAGCAGCCCACCTGGAATACGTGCGGAGTTTTGGCGAGTCAATTGCCGGAGCGGCAGGATGTTTTCGCCTATATTTCGACACGAATCCAACGCAATCGCGCGCAAGCCAAGCGCGTTTGCTTTCAATGCCATCGAGGAAACGAACCGCCGAATCGGCCGGGGATGCACATCGCTTTTTTGTCGACTCGCATCTACCTGTGCTGCCGTCGGAGATCGCCGGGGAAGACGGGGCGATCCAGAAGGAGGAAATATAAGATGAGACCGATCAGAATCTTAATGACCACTCTGTTGGTGTCAGGTTTGGCATCGTTGGGCTATGCCCGGCCGCCGGCGCCGGTTGCCGCGCAATCCCTCGGCGCGCTCGCTTTCGGCTACGCGGCCGGGTCCGCGCAGCAGCAGGACGACCAGAAGCCGAAAGAGCCGGATGCCAAACCATCCAGGACCGACAAGCAGGACAAGCCGGCGAAGCAGCAGGAGCCTGCGAAGACTGAAAAATCGAAAGACCAGGATCAAAAGCAGGACAAGAACGTAGCGAAACAGGATCAGAGAGAAGATCAAAAGCAGGACAGGAACGTAGCCAGACAGGATCAAAGAGACGACAAGAGCCAGCAAGGAAAAGGCGGCCGCATTCCCGACAAGGACTTCAAGGCCCATTTCGGCCAGGAGCATACGTTCAGCGCAAGACGGGTCGTTACGACGACCACAATCGTCCCCAATCAGACGCAATTTGTTTACAGCGGATACACGTTTGTTTTTGTGGACGCGTGGCCCGCGGGATGGGCGATGGATGATAACTGCTACATCGACTATTCAGGCGGAGGATACTTCCTGCTGGACGTGGCGCATCCTGGAGTTCAGATTGCACTGACCATCGTTGGATGAGCGGCGCATTCGGGCTCCGGTGAGAACCGGACGCCAGCCATCGACGCACCGGGTGGCCGGCGTCCCACAACTCCTTATGGATGCTCGCCTTCAGCGGCTTGCGGACTGCGTCGCAATCATGCCCCGCAAAAGCGCAGCGATCATAACGCCTCGATCGACACGGTTCCGTCGCTGGTGTGAATCTCCAGCGGCACGCCGCCGCCGTTTACATGCCCGCGCAGGTTGTGCCCGGATGAATGCGAGGAGTCGTAGCCGCTCATGGTGACCGGCAGGTCGCACTTGATGTTGCCGTCGCTGGTCTGCACATCGAGGTCCACGGCGAGCGAGCGCGGCAGCCGCACCTTGACCGAGCCGTCGGAGCTTTCCACGCGCGAGAGCGTGTTGAGCTCGGTGCCGTCATTCAGCGTCAGTTCCAGGCCGCCGTCGCTGGTGTGCACCTGCAGGGCCGTGAATTTGCCGTCAATGGTCGCGTGCCCGTCGGAGGAGCGCGAGTCCAGCGTGCCGGTCAGATTGTGCAGGTGGATGGCGCCATCGCTGGCCGTCAGACGCAGCGAGCCGCCCACGTCGCTCACGTCGACCGCGCCGTCGCTGGTGTGCAGCTCGATGGCGCCCTGAACGCCGTTGACCCTCAGCGCGCCATCCGCGGTTCGCGCCTCGAGATCGAGCAACTCCGGCGTTTCCACCGTGACCTGCGGCTCGCGCCAGTTGCCGATGTGGATTCCGAAATGGACCTTCTCCTTCAGCTCGAAGTTCACGTGGTCGCCGGTCTGGAACTCGTTGATGGAGAAGTCCGACGGGCGGCGGTCGCGCCAGTCGACGTGCACCTGGATGGCGCGGCAGTCGCCGCAGGAATGCAGATCGACCGAGGCGTCGCCGGCACTGAGTGTGAGCGAGGCCTTGCCGGAGACGGAGTAGGATTTTTGCCAATCGCCGCCCGTCTGGGCCAGCGCCAGTGCGCCGGCGGCAAGAACGAGCACGAGAAAGGAGATCGATTCACGACGCAGATTTCGCATAGGCAGCCTCTTGCGGTTGGTGAGTGAGTCTGAACGCCGTTTGCCGTGAGACGGATCGGGGCTTGAAGCCCCTGAAGGAAGCCGGTTCGCTTCCTTCTTTGGGTGAATGTACGCGATCGCTTCGCGGGCAGTTCCGACGATACGGCGGCGCGCTGCGCGCAGCAATGGAAATGTGACAAATTTCGCGCGGGCAAGCGGGCCGGGTTCCGGCGTCACTTTGCGCACTTTCGTTATTCCTTCGGCCACGTCACTCCGGTCAATTGTTCCGAGACCTCCCACAACCGGCACGCCACGGCGGGATCCTTTGCGGATTTGGCAACGTGTGCCTCGGCAGGCGGTCCAACCAGCTCGAATGGCCCTGAAGGGCCATAGAACGCGCCGGGCCGCGTATCGTGGGCCGTGGCGGCAAAGAGCGCCGGCAATGCGGCCGCGGACGCCGAATGGCTGGCGAGGACTCCGAGCGAGCCGCGCAGCCTGCGAAAGAGGCTTCGCGGACCGAAACCGTTGCCAAGCGGTTCACCCCGCAAGTAGCCGGGATGAGCCGCGGCGGAGACCAGTCCCCAGCCGTAAAGATGGCTGCGGCGCTGCAACTCGCGGGCGAAGATCAGCATGGCCAGTTTCGACTGGCAGTACGCCTTCCAGGGGAACCAGCTTCGCTCGAGTTGCAAGTCGTCGAAATGAATTGCGCCGCGGCGATGGCCGAGGCTGCTCATCTGCACCACCCGCGGCTGCCGGCTGCGCCGGAGCAGCGGCAGAAGCAGGGCGGTGAGGGCAAAATGGCCCAGATAGTTGACGCCCAGGTTGCGTTCGAAACCGTCGCTCGTGGTCTGGCGCCGGAGCGTGGGTATGACCCCGGCGCCGTTGATCAACAGGTCGACCGCGCGGCCCGACCTGACCATGCGCGCGACGAATTCGCTCACCGATTTGAGGCTTCCCGTGTCCAGCTTTTCGAGCCGCACCAGGGCCGCCGGGGCAGCGGGCCGGATTCTGCCGATGGCGTTGCGGCCTTCAATCTCGCTTTCGGCGGCCACCACCACATCGGCGCCGGCCTGCGCCAACGCCAGAGCGGATGCGTAGCCGAATCCGCTCTCTCCGCCCGTGACCACCGCCAACCGCCCCACTTGACCGGGGACAGGCGGTGGCGCCCAGGGTTCCATTTCCGAACTTTCCACTTGCTTTCGTACCGCTCCTTCCAGAAGAGATTCCGATCCAGAGAAAACGTTTCCCATATAATTGACTGACCAGTCACTCACTAAAGTTTCAGGAAAAATTGAAAAAATTGGTCTATTTGCCGGCGAGCCCGCTCCACAGCAGCCGGAAGCCCAACTCGCGGCACGCCATCTCCGACTCCGGATGGGCGTTGATGAATTCGATCGTGATTTCGGCCAGCGACCGCAAGGCCAGAACCAGGTATTCCGGCGGGGCATCGTGCAGCCCCCTGCCGCGAACCACTTCGCGGGTCGCATTGAGCACTTCGACAAAGACGAACGTGGGCTGCTCGCTCTCCTTGAAGAGCTTCCCTGTAGCTCTTAACTGCGCAAGCACCTTCAGCCGCTCCGGACAGGCTTTTCCGAGGTCGAGATACCGGTCCCAGACGTACCGGAGGCGCGTCCTGGCGCTACCGTGGTGGGGAAAATCAGTGAGCGACCTGTTGAACTCCTGCCGCAACTCGAAGTAGAGCCCGTTCATCAGGTCGTTCTTGGACCTGAAATAGGTGAACAGCGTTCCTTCGGCAACGCCGGCTGCGCGAGAGATGGCCGAAGTGGGAGCGTTGGTGATCCCCTGCTCTGTGAAGACGCGGATCGCGGCTTCGAGAATGGCCTTGCGCTTATCTTCGCTTCTGGGGCGCGACAAGGGGTGGCTCCTTTCTTGAGCATGTAATCACTCATTTATTTTATCCTGATCTCGCAGACAAAAACAACCAGAAATTGGGGCGTCGGGTAAACGATTACGCAACCACGGGAACGTTGGCCATGCCGGCAAGGCCGAAGACCCGGCGGTAGCGCTCGATCTCCGCCGGCTCACCCAAGGCCTTGGCGTAGTTGTCGGAGAGCTTGACCGCTGGCCGGCCTTCGACATCGTTGAGCTTGCAGACCAGGCTCACCGGGTTAAAGGAGTCGTCGCCCAGAGGATTGCAGTTGCGAAAATCGTTGGTGAGAAGGGTTCCCCACCCGGCGCTGAAGCGGATGCGCGGTTCGGGGACCCACCTGCGCTCATCGAGAAAATCGGCTTGCTGCTGAAATTCGCCGGATTTCGCGCCGTTGCGCAGCGTTCCGCCGAAGTAGGCGTGCAGCTCGAGAATGCGATCCACGTCCAGTGCGTCCGACGCGATGAGCCGTTTCTGCCGCGGGTCGCGGCCGTGCTCCGCGAGCCACGCGATGTACTCGTCGCCGGCGACGAAGGGATCCTTGCTGTCGACGCGCTGGCCCTTCCAGTCGGCGACCCACCCGGGCGCGTTGCGGAAAAACTGCGTGGTGCCGAAGGTATCGGGGAGCAGGATGAGGAGCTCGCCCTGGAAGGTCTGCTGCCATAACTCGAGCAACCGGTATTGCGCGGTCCGCAATTCTCCGTCGCTGCCGGACAGCGCGGCGAGAGCCATCGGCAACTCATGCGCGTTGGTGCCGATGGCTTCAAGATCGTGCTTGTAGGCGAGAAAGGCATTCGACGTTCCGGTGAACGACGGGCCCAGAACATCGCTCATGGCCTTGACGACGTACTCCTGCCAAAGGAAGCTGTGCCGGCGGCGGGTTCCAAAGTCGCTCAGGCTTAACAGCGGTATGCCGCGCAGCCGCTCCATCTTTTCCCAAAGGCGGGTCTTGGCGCGGGCATAGAGAATGTCGAGCTCGAACTCGCTCAGCCGCTTGAAGGCCGTGCGCGTCTTCAGCTCGTCGATGATGGAGAGCGCATAAATCTCCCAGAGCGTCGTCCCGGTCCAAAGCCCGTGAAAACGGAGCGAGAACTGGCCGTCGGCGACGGCGAGGTCGAAATCGGAGAGGCGGAAGTCGCGCTCGAGCCATTCAAGGAATGCAGGCTCGAAGATGCCGCGGCGCCCGTAGAATGTGTTGCCGGCAAGCCAGATGAGCTCCGACTTGTGAAAGCGCAGCTTCCGCGTCGCGTCAAGCTGTTCTTCGAGTGCATGGACGTCGACGAGACCCGCCAGGCGCAGGGACGCGGTGCGATTCTGCAATGCGAAAGAAGACTTTGTCCGGGGGAAATGCTTCCAGATGAACTGCAGCATGAGCAGCTTGTAGAAATCGGTGTCGAGCAGCGAGCGCGTGATGGGATCGAGTTCCCAGTTGTGGTCGTGGGCACGCCGGGCCAGGTTGATGATCACACTGTAACTTTACCTGACCGCTTCGATCGCCGAAGCGATCTGCCGCCGCGCATCGTCGTCCAGATCGGGCATGGCGCCGGGCCGCGACGCGACCCACCCGCCCCAGCGATTTCCCGCCTCGTTCAGCGTAGCCAGACCGGCGCCGCGCAGCAGGTAGTGGGTCATGGCCGCGGTGAACGCGTCGCCCGCGCCGACGGTGTCGGCAACCGCGACCGGAAAGCCGGAATGCTCGTGCCACTCCTCCCGCGTGGCCAACACGCTGCCACGGCCGCCGCGCGTGATCGCGATCATCTTCAGGCCGGGAAACTCGTTCAACAGTCGCCGCGCGCTTTCGCGAAGCCGTGCCGGCGCATTCAATGCACCGAATTCCCGGTCGAGATCGAGCAGATCGAGCACCAGCGGCACTTCGGCGTCATTCATCTTCATCACGGTAGCCAGTTCGAGCGACTCCTGGACGATTTCGCCGGAGTAATGCGGCGCCCGCAGATTCACGTCGAAGACGCGGATGCAGGTTTCCGGTGTTGCCGCGACAAGCTCCTGAACCGTTTGCCGCGAAACCGCGGAGCGCTGCGCGAGCGATCCAAAGCAGATGGCGCCGGCGCGCTCGGCCAGCGCGATCCAGTCGTCGGCCAGTTCGAGGAAATCCCACGCCGCAGGCTCGTGAATGGTGTAAACCGGCTGGCCGGACTCGAACGCGACGGTGACCCGGCCTGTGGCGTGCGCGGCATCGACCTGGATGTGCGCAGCATCGACGGAAAGCGGATGGAGCTTCGCCATCGCCGCGCGACCGGGATCGTCGCGGCCGACGCGGCTAAGCACCACGGCATGATTGCCCAGACGCCCGGCCATGACCGTGAAATTGGCCGGAGCTCCACCCAGCCGCGGACCCTCGGGAAGAAGATCCCAAAGCAACTCGCCAATGCCCAGGATCAGATGCGTTCCGTCCAAAGCCGTGTCCCCGCAGGTGCCTTCGATCTTACCCGACCCGGTGTGGTTCAACCCAGCCGGGCATCGTCACGAAGCGGCATACCACGCAGGAACTCCGCCGCGCCGAGACGCTTTTTGCCTTCGAGCTGAAGCTCGACCAGTTCCAGCCACGTGCTTCGGGCACAGGCCACGAACAATCGACGATCTTCAATGCGTATCTGGCCGGGCTCACCCGGCGCAGGCAAGCCGGCGCCGGACGGGTTCCCCACATCGAGCCGATGAACGATCAGCTTTCTTCCTTCCATCGCCGTAAATGCGCCGGGCCAGGGCTGAAAACCTCGCCAGCGGTTTTTGAGCTCGACCGCGGTATGGAGCGCAAAGTCCATGCGTCCGTCTTCGCGGTCGAGCAGCGGCGCCAGCGTGGCTTTTGCATCGTCCTGCGGCCGTGGCTGGATGCTGCCGTCAGAGAGTCCGGCCAGCGTCTTCACCATCAACGGCGCGCCGGACCGAGCCAGCACGTCGAAGAGATCGGCCGCCGTTTGCCCGGGCGCGATGGGCATGACCTGCTGCAACAGGATCGGCCCCGTGTCGAGACCTTCTTCGAGCAGCATGGTGGTGTTGCCGGTTTCGGTCTCGCCGCCGGCCACAGCCCATTGAATGGGCGCGGCGCCGCGATACCGGGGCAGCAGGGACGCGTGCAGATTGACGCAGCCGAGCCGAGGCAACGCCAGCATCCACGGCGGAATGATGCGGCCATAGGCGACGACCACGATGGCGTCGGGAGCGATGGTCTCGAGCTGCGCGCGGAGTTCCGTGTTATTGCGAATCTTGTCGGGCTGGGTGACGGCGAGGCCGGCAGCGAGCGCGGTCTGCTTGACGGGCGGGGCTGTGAGCTGGCGGTCGCGCCCAACCGGACGGTCGGGCTGCGAGACGGCCAGCGCAATCCGGTGGCCGGCGGCGAGCAGCGCCTCCAGCGTAGGCACGGCAAAGGCCGGCGTTCCACAAAAGACCAGCTTCAGAGCCGCCATCGGAGCTCTACCATTTGCCTTCGCGCTGCGCCTTGCGGATCTTGCGCAACGTGAGATCGCGCTTGAGGCCGCTCATGCGGAAGATGAACAGGATGCCGTCGAGATGATCTACCTCGTGCTGCATGCAGCGCGAGAGCAACTCTTCGCCGTCCATCTCGAACCATTTGCCGTACTCGTCCTGGGCGCGAATGCGCACCTTGGCCGCGCGCTGAATCTTCTCGCGAATCTCGGGAAAGCTGAGGCATCCTTCCTCTTCGTAGAGCTTGCCTTCGCGCTCAATGATCTCCGGATTGATGAGAACGAGCTTCTGCGCGGGGTCCTTGCCTACACTCAGGTCGATCACCGTCAGGCGCCTGGAGATGCCCACCTGCGGCGCCGCCAGGCCGATGCCCTGCGACGCATACGTGGTCTCGAACATGTTCGCGACCAGCTCGCGCAGCTCGTCGTTGAATTCGGTGACCGGCTCGCCGGGCTGGGAGAGCACCGGGGAAGGATATTTTTCAATCTTCAGAATCATCAGGTCCCGTCAATAACTCCTCAATTGTTCGATGTATCCTTCGAAGTTCCGCTTCATTTCGCCCACCGAGTCGCCACCGAACTTCTCCTGCGCGAGGCGGGCGAGAACCAATGCCACCATGGATTCGGCGGCTACGGCGGCGGCCGGCACCACACAGATGTCGCTGCGCTCGTAGCTCGCGCTGGCAGCTTCGCGCGTGTCGAAGCGCACCGACTCGAGCGGCCGGCGCAGCGTGGAAATCGGCTTCAGATAGCCGCGCACCACGATCTCCTCGCCATTCGAGACGCCACCCTCCATGCCGCCGGCGTTGTTCTGCTCGCGCGTGAAGCGGGTGGGCCGGCCGGTGTCCTCGCTGGCGTAGTGGATCGCGTCGTGCACCTGCGACCCGAACGACTCGGCAGCCGTGATCCCGCGGCCGATCTCGACGGCCTTCACGGCTTGCAAACTCATGACGGCCCACGCGAGCAACCCGTCGAGCCGTTCGTCCCAGTTGGCGAAGGTTCCCAGGCCGGCGGGAACGCCGTGCGCGACGACTTCAAACACGCCGCCCACCGTATCTCCGGTGCGTGCGGCCTCTTCCACTTCTTCTTTCATGCGCGCTTCGATCCCGGCGTCGATGCAGCCCAGTACGACTTCTTCGCGGGCGCAAAGCCCGGCGATCTCGTCCCAAAGCGCCGTTCGATCGAGCTCGACGCGCCCCACGCGGATGACGTGACTGCCTACTTCGATGCCCAGCGTTCTCAGCATCAGCTTGGCGAAGGCGCCGGCGGCGACGCGCGCGGTGGACTCGCGAGCCGAGGCTCGCTCCAGCACATAACGCGCGTCGGGGAAGTTGTACTTGAGCGCGCCGGCGAGGTCGGCGTGGCCGGGCCGCGGCGAGGTCACGGGCTGGTGTTTGGCGGCGTCGCCGGCTTCGACCGGCAGCTTCTCTTCCCAATTCCTCCAGTCGCGGTTCTCGATGCGAATTGCGATCGGCGATCCGATGGTCCTGCCGTGGCGCACACCCGAGAGCACATGCGCCTTGTCAGTCTCGATCTTCATACGCCCGCCGCGACCGTAGCCCTGCTGACGGCGCCAAAGCTCGCGATTGACGAAATCCAGATCGACCGGCACGCCGGCGGGCAGCCCGGAGACGAGCGCGATCAGCGCTTCGCCATGGGACTCGCCGGCCGTCGAAAAACGGATCATGACTCTTCGATTGTAAGGGGGCGAGACGGGAAGCTGGCTCGTCCGGTATGGCTCCGATCAAGCCGGAAACCAACCCTCAGGGGCCAAAGCCGCGTCCTTTTTCGGGCAAACGACAGTCCGGGCTGAAGCCCGTACTCTCCATTGGCCCGCGGCCGGGCTCGAGGCTCGTCTAGATCTTGCGCGTCTCCACGTTCTCCATCGTTACATCGGCAATGTGCTGCGCGCCGAAGCTGCGGAAGTCTTTCACCTGCCGCAGGTCGAAGGCCGGCACGGAGCCGCCGGGAACGCGCAAGCGGAAGAAGTCGGCGCCATCGACGTCGTGGAGCCAGAAGGCAGGGCGCGCGTCGGCGTCGAGGGTGGCGATCTCCACGTTGCTCATCTCGACATTGCGCGCGTGACGGATAAAGAAACCGGTGGCGGGCAGGTCGCCGAACATGTGCGGATCGGGGTATTTGGCTTCGTCCTCTTGCGGCTCGATGGCGGCCATTTCGCCGGGAGCGCCGCCGATCTGCTCGAGATAAAGATCGCTGATCTTCACGTCTTCGATGTTGTGTCCGGGAACTCCGCTGAGGATCGATGGGAGCTTCGACGCGCCGGAGCTCGTCACATGGCTGATCAGGATCCGTTTCATCGTTCCCGGCTGTGTGCCCGCGGGGCCGCGAAGCCGCGTGCCCAGACGCAGAAACAGCGGCGCGGAGCGGATGTCGCGCATGGTGATGCCGGTAACCGTAATGTCTTCGACGACGGCGCCGTCCTCGCTCTCGATCGCCAGGCCCTGGCAGCTCTCGAAGACGCAGTTGGAGATGGTGATGTTTTTGAAGCCTCCGTTCGACTCGGTGCCCATCTTGATGCGGCCGGTGTAGCCGTGTGGTTCGGTTCGCGGCTTCCAGGTGCCATCGATCATCGAGCCGATCTCGTAGCCGCCGGTGACATAGCAGTTCGTGATCGTCACGTTTTCGGTGGCGCGCGCGTGGCCCAATGCATAAGAGCTCTTGGGGCAGATAGCGTCGTCATATGGAGAGTTGACCGCGCAGTTGGAGACTCGCACGTTGCGGCAACAGTCGATATCGATGCCGTCGCGGTTGGTGTCGATGAGCAGGTTGTCGATGGTGAGATTGTCGACCCCGGTGGCGAGCACGCCGAACCAGCCGCCTTGCAGGATGCGGAAGTCGCGCAAGAGCACATCGCGGCAGTTCTTGAGCGCGATGGATTTGTTGCCCACACCGGGCGCGCCGTCTTTCGGGGCGTTTTGATCGCTGTCATGGCCGCGGCTGAGACCCTTGCCCCAGATCAGGCCGGGACCGAAGATAGAGACCTGTTCGAGCCCCTCGCCCCAGATGAGCGAGTTGTGCCAATGGTTGTGTCCGAAGTCCTGGTACGGCTCCCACTCGCCCTGCGGCTCGGCGGCGTCGTAGCCCCCTGTCCTGGTGCCTTCGAGAGGCGTGGGTCCGGCGAGGATGACCGCACCGTGATCGAGATATAGGCCCACCTTGCTCTTGAGACGGATGGAATAACTGAGATAAACGCCGGAGGGGAAGTAGACCGTGCCGCCGCCGGCGGCCGAGACGGCGTCAATGGTCTTGTTGATGGCGGGCGAGTCGGTGGTCGCGCCGTCGCCCTTGGCGCCGAACTGGCGCACGCTCAGCCAATCGTCGAGCGGGCCGGACTTGGGCTTGTGCTCGTGACTTTCCACGGCTCCAGCGGCAACGGGAGTGGCGGCCGCAGCCGCGATGCCGGCCATCTTCAGGATGTCTCTGCGCTCCATGGGGTTCCTCGTATCAGGGACATTACCGCGGCGTCGATCCGCCCAGCTCCCGTCCTAAGAACTCCGCGCCCGCAGTGTACGCGCGCACCCAGCTTCGGCGCAGAAGAAAATCGTGGATCTCGTCGGGAAAGATCAGTTCTTCGAATTCGACGTGCCGCCGGCGCAGCGCTTCGACCAGTTGCACGGTTTCGGCGAAGGGAACGTTGCGGTCGTCGTCGCCGTGAATGAGCAGCACCGGCGAGCGCCACGTGGAAACCGAGGCCATAGGCGACGACTCGAAGGCGAGACGCGCGAAGTCGGCCATCTTGCGCGGGTCGTAGCCGGGCACGAAGGTGGGCAACTCCAGGTTCCAGTCGTGCACGCCGTGCATGTCGACGCCGGCAGCGAAGAGATCGGAGGCGCGGGCCAGCGCCAGCGCCGTGAGATAGCCTCCATAGCTGCCGCCCCAGCAACCGATGTGAGCGCCATCGACGTCGGGGCGGGTCTTCAGGTAGAGTCCCGCGCCCATCACGTCGTTGAATTCGCTGGCGCCGTCGGCGCCGTAGTTGAGCGCCTCGCGGAAATCAAGGCCGTAGCCGATGCCGCTGCGATAGTTCGCGCTGAGCACGATAAAGCCCTTGCTGGCGAGGTACTGGTTCATCGCGTAGGCGTTCGAGTAGTACTCCATATAGTGGAAACCGAGAAGCATCTGCCGCTGGCTGCCGCCGTGGAAAAAGATGGCGGCGGGGCGCTTTTCACCGGGCTTGAGGTCGGCGGGAAGAAAGAGCTGGCCGTGGATCATCAGGCCGTCGGACGCAGGAAAGATGATCTGCTGCGGCGTGACGAACCTGGCGCTCGGAAAGTCCTCAGGGATGGCCTGCGGGGCGAGGTCGACGAGCTTGCCATCTTGCACGACCGCCGCGCGCATGGGAATGCGCGAAGTTGAGCGCAGCAACGTAACTGCGCCATCGCTGGCGACGACGGGCTGGGTCTCGATGCCGACGCCGGAAGTCAGCTCCCGCGGTTCGGGGTCGGTTTCATCGGAACCGAAGTCGATGCGCCAGACGTGGCGGCGATCGATGTCGTCCTGGTTGGAGTCGAAGACGAGCGACTTGCGATCGGCGCTGAGCGAGACGTGCTCGACTTCGAAGTTGTCGCCGGGCGTGAGCAGCGCCGCGCTTCCGCCCGCGACCGGCACAGCATAAAACCGCAGCCAGCCGGTCTTTTCCCAGGGAAAGACGATGCGATCGCCGGCGGCCCAGTGCAACTGGTCTTCGGAGTCGGTTCCGCGATAGGCACTGCCGGGGCCGTCGGCGGCGCGAAAGATCTCATGCCCCTTGCCGGTGGCCACGTCGGCGATGCGGATCGACCACCGCAGCGCGGTGCGATGCGGTACGAAGAGCAGCGCGTCTTTTTCCCATGGAACGCGCAGAAATGCGACCTGCCTGGAGTCCGGCGACCACGCCGGCTCGCTGTCGAGATCGGTGGAGGGATCGAGATAATCGATCGATTTCGAAGAGAACGTGCAGACGGCGATGAAGCTGTGGTCGTCGCGATCGGTGACGAAGGCCAGGCGCGCGCCGTCCGGAGACCAGCGCAGATTCCTGGCCGTGCCGCGGGTCTGAACCAACTGCTCGGGCTTGGCTTTCTCGTCGTCGAGGTGGATCGTCCATACCTGGCCTTTAAGCAGCCAGGCGACGGTCTTGCCGTCGGGCGAGACGGCCGGCGCATGCCCCTCGCCAAGCAGTCGCGGCTCGCCGCCATGCGCGCTGACCACCCACACCTGCTGCTTGGCGCCTTCAGGGAACCAGGCGGGATTCGGAACAGGGTGAGTTTCGCCCTGCACGCTGCCGCCGCGATCGTAGACGATCCATTCGGCATCGGCGGTGAACTCGGGCGCGCCCAACTCCTGGCCGTCGTCTTCGGTGTAGTGCGTGACCTGGCGCGAGGTGTAGTTGCCGCCGGCGGCGGGCTCGGCAACCCAGAGGTTGCGGCGGCCGCCGATGTTCGCCTCCCACGCGAGACGGCCTTTGGAAGACGCGGCGCGAAGCTCGGAGGTGAATGGCGCGCTGAGGGCCTGCTCGATGGTGAAGCTGGCGGGCTGGGCAGGCGCTGAAACGATTGCAGCGAAGAGGCAAGCAGAGATCGCGATGGTTTTGATCGCGAATCGCAAGGGCTGAAGCCCGCGATTCTGTTGCTGCATTTTCGGCACGACCAGAGCCACCTCAACAAGCGAAAGCTGCTTGTTGGGGGCCCGGCCAGTCGTGCCCTGACACCCGCCGTTCAGGGCTTCCGCTCGAGCGGCTTCTTCAGCGAGCCGGTTTTTTCCGGTTGACGCGAGTTGTTCCAAGATGACCTCCGGAAAGAGCCATTGTGCCATACGGGGCCGGTGCGGGACTCTGTAACCTGCGGCGCGGCAGCGTCGTCAGAAGGTTTACCGGGATTCAGCAGACTGTTCGTTCGAGGCGACAGGTGAGCTTATTGGGAATGGCTTCGGGACTCGTGGCCTGCGCAGGCGCGCTGGCCGTGTGCGGATGCGGGGGCAGCCCCGGAACCGCAAGCCAGAATCTGCAACCCATCTCCGTAATGCTCGACGAGTCGCGCATCACGATCTCGCAGGATGGCACGCCGGTCGTCGTTCAGATCTTCATCGACTCGCCCAGCGAGACGGCTCTGGTCTCCTTGACGGGAATGCCGGGCGGCGTCCAGGTCAACTATCAGGCCTCCGACACCAGCCCATCGGGGACGCTTACGTTTGTCGGCAGCGACATCGCGCCTCTCGGAACCTATACGCCCAAAGTGACCGCGCATTCGGCCGGGCAAACGGCGATGACCACGTTCACGCTGGTGGTGGAGAAGTGAAGACGAGGGACCAAGGGACTGAGGACGATGGTTTTGAAGCAGCCTATTCTTATGGCGACGTAGCGTCTGGATAGGGCATGACAATGGAGACAGTGTTGGATTTCACGATCACGCTTTTGCTCATATCCTGCGGAAAGGTTCTCTGCTCTACGGCGAACTCATAGGTCCCGGGTTTCTCGGCGTCGTAGTACAACCAGTGCTTGATCGACTCGCCCGGGCCGGCCTTTTTGCCTGGATTGCTTCCGGTACAGCCAGGTCCCGCCTCGCCTTTTTCCATCTCCTCGCGATGTTTGCGGGCTTGCTCCGGTTCGTCGAGCGGAACACCGTTGTAAACAGCGTCGATCTTCAGCAGGCCCCCAAAGGCAGCACAGGTATCCTCGCCGATGAATGTGCTCTTGGAGATGTTCGTCAGCTTCACATCCAGTTCCACAATCGTCGGAGGAAACTCGCCCCTTCCCTTGGGGATTGAAAGACTCAGAGTAAAGTCCGCTCCCGTAGCGTTGTTGCTGGACCCTGGAACAGCGATCGTAAGCGGGTTGGACCTGACGATCCTATTGTCATTCGGATCGTCTGGGGCGACTCTTCGCTCGACCGTGAGTTCATAAGTGCCGGGCGCATCTGTCCTGTAGAAGATTGCACCGTCTTCTCGGATCTCGCCAGGATCGATGTCGATCTTGACCACCTTGTCGGTGCACTTGCCCTCCTTATCCATTCCAGGTACAGAAACTCCGTTGTAAAGCACAGACAGCTTATAGAGGCCGTCGTAGTCAAGACAGAGGCTTTCCTGGATGGGCTTGTCCGTTACATTCGTCATCCTTACGATCAGTTCATGGTTATTCTTGTCTTCGAGGCGCACGTTCGGCAGTTGGAGCAGCGTTAGGGCGAAGGGTAGGTTCTGCGCCGGGGGCGTCTGGGGGCGCAGTGCAGCAATATGCGCCGCCACGAAAAGCAAGAGAAGCTGCGGTTTCCGGGTTCTCACCTTTAGTCCCCTGAGCGTGATCTTCGGTCGGATGACTGTTCGACGCCGCCAGATAGAAAAAGGACGGCCTTGCCATCCGTCCCGTAGATTACTTCGGATTGAGCTTTGCGCCAGCTCGCCTACCAGCCGAGCACATACGCGAAGATCAGCGGCGCGAC
>JASHQQ010000074.1 GCA_030039035.1 Acidobacteriaceae bacterium
AAGGCCGCGCCGCATCCTCTGCTGCGAGGCTGCCTGCTCGGCTTGGAAGCGCTCGGTCACGTCCACCAGTCGCTGCGCCTCGTAACCGCGGCGCTTGGCCATGATGCGGTAGTCGAAGGTGAGCGACGACGTCCCGCCGCCCGATTCGCGCACCTCGAAGGTGGTGGGAGTTTTGTGGACCACATAAAGGCCCTTGCAGTCGGCGTTGGGGGTCAAAAAGACGTGATAGCTTGCGTCGGCGCTGATGGTCCCGGCGAATTCGGGGTCGATGGTTACCACGGCGACGCCGCGCTCCAACTCTCCCGATCCGGCGTCTTCCATCCAGTTCTCTGAAGACTGCACGGAGTAGGTTTCCACGGTGCGCGCTCCGCCGCCGGTCGCGGCCAGGGTCTTCACCTGGCCGGTGCAGATGAGGGCGCCGCCGCCGCCGACTCCGCACATGCCGTCGGGGGTGGATGCCTTCAAGACCTTGAAGAGCCCCGTGGGGCCTCTGGTGGCATTGTTTTGAGCCTGAATCGTCGCCTGTCCGGCGCTGTCGTTAGCGAAGAAGCCCCCGGCACTGTCGTCCGCCGTACCGGCAACACCGGCCTCCGTGTAGAGCACTCCGGAGATATTGAACGTGGCGGCATCGCCCCAGACGCCGGCGACGCCCACAGCCCCTTCGCCACATAAAAGTTGGCAAATGGTTGAACTGCCGCCTCCCGCGGACCCGAAGACGCCATTACCGAAATCCGCCTGGGCATAGACACCGGCGGGAATTTCGCGACTTCCTTCCGTTGGAAATGCTCCGCTGGAGTGGGCATAAAGGCCATAGCCGCCCATGCCGCTTGCGTCGCCCTCGAGGCCGTTGCCGTCGAGGCCCTTCGATAATCCTTTGACTCCGATCGGCGGGTTGCCGGAGGAATCCGCTCCGCCATCGGCCTCGCCCCACACGCCCACCGAGCCGTTTCCGGTGGTGTCGCTATAGACGCCGAAGGCATCGTTGCCGGAAGCACTGGCGGACACGCTTTGCCCGTAGCTTCCTGAGGTTGATGCGCTCACTGCAACCGGGAAGGACGAACTGGATGCGCCGCTCCCGCCGTTGGTCGCCGAAACGGTTGCTTCGGCCGTGGAACTGTTCTGAAAGTAGCCGCCGCTGCCTGTGTCGGAGATTCCGAAAACGCCGGGGTGTCCGTTCGAGCCTTGTCCGTTGACGGCCGCAACGAAGCCGCTGCTGACCGAGGCGACAATCGGCCCGCCGAAGCCGGCCCCTCCGGCGAAATTGTTGTTCGCCGCGCCGAGCTGCGGATAGACCTTATTCAGGGTGGTTTCAAGCGAACTGGTGTTCAAGCCCAGCGCCACCGAACCGCTGGTGCCCTCGCCGGTGAGCGGGCTGGTGGTGGTGATGCCGGTGAGGGTGCCCTTGCCCGGAAAGGTCTGGCCGGAAGCAAACGTAATCACGCCGTTGCCGGCGATGGAGAGCCCGGTGGATCTGTACCCCACCCCGCCCTTGCCGAAAACCAGATCCCAGCGCAGTGAGGGTGAGGCGGTATTGTTGTCGATGGGCACGGCGTGCCAGCCCAAATAGTTCTCCTGCGAGGAGGAAGTACTGCTGTTGTACACAGTTACGCCCCCATCGATGAAGGAGTCGAAGGCGGCCGAGGCCGTCGCGCCGGTCCCGGGGTTAACGGAAAGTATGTAGTCGCTGTTCAAGGCTTGGCCGCCAGCAAAAGTAATCACGCCGTTGCTGGCGATGGAGAGCCCGGTGGATCTGTACCCCACCCCGCCCTTGCCGAAAACCAGATCCCAGCGCAGTGAGGGTGAAGCGGTATTGTTGTCGATGGGCACGGCGTGCCAGCCCAAATAGTTCTCCTGCGAGGAGGAAGTGCTGCTGTTGTAAACATTTACGCCCCCGTCGATGAAGGAGTCGAAGGCGGCCGAGGCCGTCGCGCCGGTCCCGGGGTTAACGGAAAGTATGTAGGTGCTGTTCAACGGGCCGCCGAATGCCGCGCTGCCGGTCGTTGACAGGGCGCCGTTGATCGTCTGATTCGCGGTAAAGGTATTGGCCGCACTCAGTTGCGGGTAGACCCCATTCAGTGTGGTCTCAAGCGCCGAGGTGTTCAGGCCCAGCGCAATCGAACCGCTGGCGCCCGAGCCGGTGAGCGGGCTGGTGGTGGTAATGCCGGTAATGGCGCCGTTGCCGGGGAATTCCTGGCCGGGCGCAAAGGTGATTTGCCCATTGGGAGCTATGGACAGTCCGGTGGCTGTGGGCGCCGATTCGCCCCTGCTGAACAGCAGCTCCAGGTTGGCGCCAGGACTGGCCGTATTGTTTCCCGCGCTTACCGCTTGCCAGGCGAAGTTCTGCGCCACGGCGACTGCGTCGGAATTCAAGTAGCTGCTCGCGCTGAGTTGCAAAGCCGGAGAGTTGGCCCCGGCCTTTGCGGTCGCGGCCGTCGCCGGAAGGCTCACGGTTCCGCTCAGCGTGGTGGCGCCGTTTACGTCCAACCTGGTGGCCGGGGTCGCTGTCCCAATGCCGATATTCTTTCCGTCCTCGGTGATGACCGAGTTGCCCAGCGTGGACGAACCGGTCCACACCGGAACGGTTCCCGCAGTCCCGGACCCTGTGGGAGCGCCTTCGGGATGCTCCACTCCTGCGGTCTGGGCACTGCCGGCTACGGCCGATTGCAGGTCTTCGAGGGTCACATAGTCTGTGGCCGCGCGCCCGGCCAGGGTCTGGGCGTTGGTGGCTTCGAGCGCGTAGGGCACGCCCACCAGCAGCAGCCGTGGCTGCGCGGACTGATCGGATTCGCCCTCTGTCACACTCAGCCACCGGGCATTGCCATCGGCGAAGACGCTGGATGGAAGGCCGCCGGCCGTGGCTGCGCCCAGCAGGGCCACATAACTGCCATCGCGAGCGACATCAATCTGCTGCACCTCAGACCAGAGTGCTTCTCCGCCCTCCTGGCTGGCATACAGCGCAAACCGCAGGGTGACCGGGCCGGAAGCGGCTCCGTTCGAGTAGTCGGGAATGGTGCTGGAGAAACGAAGCAGATGGGAACCCGGAATTGCCGGATCGGTTTCTCCGCCCACCGCGGCCACTGAACTGGTCTGTGGCGCGCCGGCCTGAACCTGCGTTGAATGCTCAGTCTGCGCAAAGCTGGAGGGCAAAACTGCAAACACCAGAGCCCAAAACACGAAGAGATCGATGACCGAACGGATCTTGCTCATGGCGATTCTCCTTGCATGCGGGTCGCGCGGCTACGATCGAATCCCGGGGGAAATCAGGTTCAGCCGGCGCGGGCCCGTTCTTTATCGCAACCGAGTATCAGCGGGAGCGAAGGAGAAGGCAAGTAACCAGTTCTGACAGGTTCTGACAAGTTCTGAAAGGGATGAGCATTCTTATAAACCATAGAAAAGAACCATTTTCAAAGGAGCATTCGCTCGCCTGGCCGTCTGGGCTTCTTTGTTCATGACGCAGCCCGGTCTGTCCCACCTCTTGATAGCACCCAAGGGCCAGGAAGCGGGACGCGCTACACGGGTTCGATCTTGCACGACCTTCGCCGGACAGCGGCTCGCAATTTGCGGCGTGCCGGCATCGCGGAGACGGTGATTATGAAGATCGGTGGATGGCGCACTCGCAGCGTGTTCGAGCGGTACGCAATCGTCAACCGGAACGACATCGCCGACGCAATGCGGAAACTGCAAACCAGCGAGGCGCAACCGGAGACTGGCGCAGAGATTGGCCACGCTGACAATTCAAGCCTCGCGAAGCGCGGAATCAGCGCGTGAATTGAGTGCCTGAAACTATCTTTGAATTGAAGATCAGTTGGCGCCGGGAGGGGGGTCGGTCTTCGCGCCCTCCTGAACCGTCTGTAACTTACCGATTCCAAGTTACGCAAGACACGCCAGAACTGGCAGAAATGCAGGCCGTGGGCACATTTCGGGCACACGAGCCGCACTGGTTAATCCCTGTTTTGCGTGGTGGGCGCTATTCCCCTGGGGAACCTTTCTGTAAACCGCCCCGGCAGTTTAACCCCGGCGGCATTGGGCGCACAAACCTGACGCATCTGACCATCCAACAATCATTCCCGCCAGCCATGAGATTGTTGAACCGCGTTACCTCCGCCTCCCGCCCAGCAGACAGACGGACCTTGCCGAACTTGACGGTTCTCCAAGTCAAAGCTTAGAATCCTGGGCGATCCTAATCCTCCTCCTTTCATACAATTCGCAGCATTTCTGCGAATGGGCCGCCAGTGCAATTCAACGGCTTTGCTCTGTCGCCGCGGCATTCGGGCGCTGAACTCTTGAAGGAGCGCTAACCCCGCAAGGCAAAGACCCTTGAACAAACGGGACGTATCCAACTCCTTGCTGGAGGGAGAGGCTCTTGACCGGCTTCCTGATTGCCATTCTGCAATCGAAATCGCGCTCCGGCGGCAGACGGCTTGAAGGACTCGATGCTCTTTGCCCGCTTGTAGTCCTCGCTGGGGCGATATACCCGGCATTATTGGCCGTAGCCCAAGGCGCCCATCCCGCCGATCCCACTCCAGCCCAAAAAGCTCAATTAGCTCAGAGCTACGGAAAGATTCCGTTAAGCTTCGAGGCTAACCAGGGCCAGGTGGACAATAGGGTGAAGTTTCTGTCGCCAAGCGGTAGACATGGTCTGTACCTGACAGCCGAGGAAGCGGTGCTGACGTTGTACAAGGGCGGGTGCGGCAATCCGCGGCTGGCTGTGGACGCCGGCCGGGTGGTCCCTTTGCCCCAGCGGGATAGTCCGCGGCCACGCGATGCTGCCTGTACCGACGAAACAGACGTAGTGCGAATGCGCCTGGCGGGGGCCGGCAGCCGGGCGGTGGCTCCGCTGGGAGAGGAGCAGTTGCCGGGAACGGCCAACTACTTCATCGGAAACGATCCTGCGAAGTGGCGCACCAGCGTGCGCACTTACGCCAAGGTCCGCTACAGCGGCGTATATCCGGGAATCGACCTGGTCTACTACGGCAACCAGCGGCAGTTAGAGTTTGACTTCGTAGTGGCGCCTGGCGCCGACCCCAGGCCCATTCAGCTTCATTTCGCCGGGGCAAAGCGATTGCAGCTCGCTCGCAATGGGGATCTGCAGATCATCACCGG
>JASHQQ010000075.1 GCA_030039035.1 Acidobacteriaceae bacterium
GCGAACGACGCTCGAAAACCAGGCATATCGATTGCATGGAGTCATGGAAGTCACCCTCCTGAGCGGACGTTGAGAAACTGAGGGTTTTGGGCGGAGTTACTGATTGTCAGACGAATTCAAACGGTCGAAGTGTACACCGGGCACAGATCTTTTGTCATAACTCTTATTCCGGTTTGGAGCCGGTCGCCGGAGTTACACCGGTCGAAGCATCGGTGTCATCGCTCGAATCCTCGACCAGGACGGCGGAACCGGGAGCGATGTCGAAGCCGACCGGTTCTTTTCCCGCCGGATGAAAGGTGACACGCAGCGGCTCGCGCTGCCAATCGGGCGGAGCGCAGACCGGAGCGGCTTCATCGGCGTGGCTGATGGCGGCCAGCCTCTTGGCCAGAATCGGCTTGCGCGCCGCAATCTGCGCGACCACCGCGTAAAGGCTCTTCCCGCTGGCGGTAACGCCGCAGTAGGCCGCGTAATCGCGAAACCAGCTTGGCCGGCTGATGGCGGGATCGTAGTCGGGAAGCTTGAGCGGGACGGCGTGGCCGGTGACGCGATCGACGAGCAGCCACGGGCCGCGCTGCCACACCCACTTCTCCTCGCTGTCGCCGGGCTTGCCTGTGAACTTGTCCTGCGGCAGCTCGTCGTTCAGGCGCAGCGCGCGGCGGACGACGAAGCTGCGGTCGGTGACGTCGTGCGCGTCGCCGGTGGTCCATTCCTTGAGGACGCCATCGACCAGCAGGGCGCGAATCTTCAGCTCGTTTTCGTCGGGCGCTGCGCCGGCCGGATCGCCGGCCCTGGAATACGGCACCTTGCGCACCGCGCCGAGAACTACGGTGTGCGTTTTGCGCGGCGCGGCGATCGCGTATTGCGCCGAATTGATGAAAAACGTTGCCGAAAGGGCGAAAGACAGAGTCTGCCTGCGGAGTCGCATGGCGATGGCTCCTTGAATCCGGATGCAGGTCTGTCGGGAAGGAAATGCCGCAAACTCGGCAAGCTTTTGGTGCGCCTCAATACTACGCCATTTCAAGAAGCTTCGCGCACCGCTTCCACCGCGCGCGCCACGCGAAACGCCGTGCTTTCATTGAAGTGCCGTGCCAGCACCTGCATGCCGATGGGCAGGCCGGCGGGTGTCTTTCCGCAGGGCACCGTCACGCCGCAGATTCCCGCCAGGCTTGCGGTGACGGTGTAGATGTCGGCGAGATACATGGCCAGCGGATCGCCCGTTTTTTCGCCGAGCTTGAACGCCGGCGTCGGCGCGGTGGGTGTAACGATGGCGTCGACGTCGGCGAAGGCGCGCAGAAACTCCTCGGCGAGCAGGCGCCGCACTTTCTGCGCCTTGAGATAGTACGCGTCATAGTAGCCGGCAGAAAGCGCGTAGGTGCCGAGCAGGATGCGCCGCTTGACTTCGGCGCCGAAGCCTTCGTCGCGCGAGTGACGGTACATGGCGGAAAGCGTCTCCGAAGCGGGGGAGCGGTAGCCGTAGCGCACGCCGTCGAAACGGGCGAGATTGGCGCTGGCTTCGGCCGTGGCGACGAGGTAATACGCGGGGATGGCGTAGCGGGTGTGCGGCAGCGAGACCGGCATGGTCTTGCATCCGGCGGCTTCGAGCGCGGCGATACCCTGCCCGATGGCCGCTCTCACTTCGGGATCGAGGCCTTCGCCGAAGTACTCGGCGGGGATGCCGATGCGCAGGCCGTCGACAGGCTTGTCGCTCTCGGCGGCGTAATCCGGCACAGGTGCGGGAGAACTGGTTGCATCGTTCGGATCGTGTCCGGCGATGACACCGAGCAGCGTGGCGGCGTCGCGCACGTTGGCGGCAAACGGTCCTACGCGGTCGAGCGACGAGGCGAAGGCGATGAGGCCGTACCGGGAGACGCGACCATAAGTAGGCAGCACGCCCACCACCCCGCAAAAACTGGCGGGCTGGCGGATGGAGCCGCCGGTGTCGGATCCCAGCGTGGCGACGGCCAGATTCGCCGCCACGGCGGCTGCCGAACCGCCGCTTGAGCCGCCGGGAACGCGTTCGAGGTCGTGAGGATTGCGCACCGGACCGAACGCCGAATTTTCGTTCGACGAGCCCATGGCAAACTCGTCGCAATTGAGCTTGCCCAGCAGCACCGCGCCGGCCGCTTCGAGCCTTGCAACGACGGTCGCGTCGTAGGGCGGATGGTAGCCTTCGAGAATCTTCGAGCCCGCAGTGGCGGGCGCGCCGCGCATCACGAGCACGTCCTTGATGCCGACAGGAATGCCGGCCAACGGCGGAAGCGGATCGCCCCTGGCGGCTATCTCGTCGATGCGCGCCGCCTGTTCGAGCGCGCGATCCCTGGTGAGACTCAGGTAGACATTCAGCCTTGGATTGAGGGCATCGATGCGCTCGAAATAGCTGGCGGCCAGGCCTGCGGCTTTGGTGCGGCCGGCGGCGATGTCGCATTTGAGAGCAGCAACTGTCCGCGGCTTCTGGACAATCGGTTCGGCGATGCTTCCGGTGACCACGTTTTGATCCCCGTTCCCTGTTCCCTGATCCCTTGTCCGTTTAATTAGCGCTCGATCACCTTGGGCACCTTGAAAAAGACCCCGTCGGTTTCCGGCGCTTCTTTCATCACGGTGAAGCGATCAAGACACGGCTGGCTTACGTCGTCTCGCAGCACATTCGAACCGGCCGTTCCTTCGAGCTCGCTCACCTGCGCCAGCGGCGCAATGTGAGCCGTATCGAGCTCGTTGAGCTGGGCGATGTAATCGAGAATGGCGTTCAGATCGTGGAGCATGCGCCCGGACTCGTCCTGAGTCAGCTCGAGATGGGCCAGTTCGGCGACGCGATCGACGTCCTGTAATGTGACGTTTGCCGGCATTCCGCGGTTCTCAATCGGCGCCAAGGATTCGCGCCGAATACTCTCAGGATTCCGGGAGCGGGAAGGTCTCTCCCAGGGGTCAGGCAGTGTCTGACGACTCGAAGCCGGCGCGGATCAGGCCCGAGAAGCAGCACTCAGGGGTCAAAGTGTCTGCGTGAGAACCCGGGCCCAAGGCCTATAAAGCCGGTTTCAAAAGACCCATGGCCAAAGCCACGTCGATGTCTTGCGCCGAAACCAGCAGCCTGAAGGCTGCTGCTCCCTCCAATTCGCACACCGAAGTTTTGCCCAACCGGGTTTTTCCGCAGCCTGTAAAGTCGCGCCTTGACACTTGTCTTCCCGGACCGAGCTTCTTCCGCAGCCTGCGAGGCCCGCACCCGTCCAACCGAACCAACTCGCGAATTCCAAGTATACCCGTTCGCGATTGCGCCTCAATCCACGGTGAGCGAGACCGTTACGGAATGCTGCACACCGGTGGAGGTTGCGACGATGGGTATCGCATAGTTCCCCGACGGCGTGGCTCCCGGACCGGAGGGGTGCTGCTGGTCGCCGGAGCCAAGCCCGCCTGCGCCCACGCAGCCTGAAACGCCCCCGACGGCAATCGCAAGCAGCGCCGCCATCAGGAAGAGCCTGCGCCGCCGGCGCCACGCCAGCGGCAGGAAAACGAGCCCCAGCACGACTGGCGCGATGCGCCAGCCGGTTGTCCCGAATGCGCCTCCGGCGATGGCGCTGCCCGTGCCGATTTGCACCGTGACGAACCCCGTGGCGCTGGCGGTCACCGTTTCCGTTGCCGGGTTGAAGGCGCACCGCGCGTTTGGCGGCAACGAGCCGCACTGGAAGGTGAAGGCGCCCTGCGAACCGCCGAGCGTTGCGATGGACAACGTATAGCTGGCCTCCTGACCGCTGGCCACGCTCTCGCTCGACGTGCCTTTCAGCTTCAGGGAGAAGTCGAAACCCGTTCCCAGCAGTGTCACCGAGCCGCCATTGATATGCGTGGAGCCGACGGCGAGCGTGCTTTGCTGCGTGCCTGCCTTCGAGGGAACGAATTCGATTCCCGTGGTGCAGCTCGAATTGGCTTTGAGCACGGCGGTGCAATGATTGTCGGCAAGCCGGAAGCCGGCGCCGATTTTGAGCGATAACCCGTCCACGGCCGCCACGGTGCCCGGATTGCTGATGGTGACGGTGACCGGGCTGCTGGCGTGGCCCACACCGACGGTGGGAAAGTTGATCGCGCCCGGCCGCAATACAATCGCGGCCGGTACGCCGCCGGTGCCGCTCAGCGCCACGTTGGCCGGCACGGGAACCGAAGGCGAGGAAATGGTCAGACCACCGGTGACAGGTCCGCTTGCCGCGGGCTCAAAGAGAATGCCGGCAGTGCAGTTGGATCCCGGAGCCAGCGCGCCCTCGCAGAGATTCTTCGTGATCCCGAATTGCGGGGTCACAGCGAGGACAAGCGACGGGATCGAAGAGCCTCCGGCATTGACGATGGTGACGGTTTGCGGCTTGCTCGTCTGGCCCTTGAGAACCACCGGGAACGTCAATTCGAGCGGAGTCACGCCGATGGCAGCAGTCGTGAGTCCTATACCTGTCAGGTTCGCCGTGGCCGGCTGAACGCCGCGCGTGGTGCTGCTTACTGTCAGCGAGCCCGCGCGACCGCCTGAGTCGACGGGCGCAAAGTCGACCATGACGTTGCACGAGCGGCCGGCGGCGAGGGCGCCGATGCACGCGTTCGAAACGACATGAAAATCGCCGGCAATCTTCAGCGACGGCGTATTCAGCGGAACGGAGCCGGAGTTACTCACGGCGATCGTCTCCGCGGCGCTGGTTTGTCCCGCAGCGGTCCCGGGGAAGTTGAGCGTGTAAGGATTCAGGCTGAGTGCGGGCGGGGCCGTCCCGGTTCCCAGCAGCGAGACCACCGCCGGCGCAGCGCCGGCTGCCGTGGTCGTGACCGTGAGTTGTCCTGTGCGAACGCCTTGGCCGGCGGGCGCGAAGACGACCTTCATCTTGCAACTGCCACCCGCGGTCAGCGATGTGGCGCAGGGAGACGCGCTGAAATCGCCCGTGGTTTTTACCTTGATGCCGGAAACGGAAGCGATTCCCGGATCGATGAGCGTGACAACGGCAGTGTTCGAGAAGCCGACGGGAGTCGCAGGAAGAGTCAACTGGGACGGCGAAACGACAAGATAGCCCGGCGGCACGCCTGTGCCTGTGAGCACAATCTCTCCGGAACCGATGCCGGCCGTCGAGCTGCTCGCCGTGAGAACCCCCGCGATATTACCCAATCCGGTGGGCGTGAACGAAACCTGGAGCGCGCAGTTGGCGCCGGCAGCCAGCGTGGCGCCGCAGGTGCCGTTCAGGATGCGGAAGCCGGTCGACGCCGTGAACTTCAGCCCGCCGGCAGACGACTGGCCGGTGTTGGTGATCGTCGCGGTTTGCGGCGGACTGGTCTGGCCAATCGTGTTTTCGCCAAAAAGCAGGTTGGAGGGCTGCACACCCAGCGCGCCGGCGGCCTGACCCAATCCGCCGAGCTGAACCGTCACCGGCATCACGGCCGCCGATGCGCCGGAAACAGCGAGGGTACCGCTGCGCATGCCGGTAGCGGTGGGCGAAAACTCCACCACGGCGCCGCAACTGGCCCCGGCAGAAAGCGACGAACCGCATGTGTTGTTGGAGAGCGAGAAATCTCCGGTGATTTTCAGGGAAAGCCCGGCGAGCGCGGCGCTTCCCGGATTGCCGATTGAGACTCCGAGGCCGGTTCCCGTACCGCTCACCGGCACGCTGCCGAAGCTGAGCTGTTGCGGAACGACTTCAAGCGCCGGCTCGCCCAGACCGGTGCCTGCGAGCGACACGGTGACCGGCAAAGTCCATTGGGTAGTACTGGCAATCGTCAACGTGCCGGACTGCGGGCCGGCCGCGACAGGCGCAAAGACGATTTGAGCGGTGCAGCTCAGGTCCGCGGCCAATGTGCTTCGGCAAAGATTCTGCTGCAGGCGGAATGCGCCTGTCACTGCGAGACTCAGGCCCTTGAGGGGCTCGGTTCCCAGATCGAAGATGGTAAGCGTCTTCGCGCTACTCACCTGTCCTTGCGGCACGCTGCCAAAGTTGAGTTGCAAGGTGCTCGCCTGAATGACCGCCGGGCCGATACCCGTGCCCAGCAGGCTCACGGTCGCCGGCGTTCCGCCGCCGGAGACGGTGAAGACTCCCACGCGGGCGCCTGTCGAAGTGGGCGAGAACGCGACATTCGCGGTGCAACTCGCGCCTACGGCCAATTTCGCGGTGCATGTTCCCGGTGTGAATTTGTAGTCGCCGCTGATGGCAAGATGCAGGTTCGTGAATGCCGCGCCTCCGACGTTGCGAACGGTTACTGTCTGGGCTTTGCTCGTCGATCCGATCACGAAGCTGTTGAACTCGAGCTCCGGCGGCTCAATCAGAGCCTCAGGCGGAGCCAGACCCGTGCCGCTCAATGGCGCCAGCGCCGCGGCAACGTCGATGGTGGAGGAGGAGATGACCAGAGTGGCGGAGTTGCCGCCGATCGCCGCGGGCTTGAATTGCACCTTTGCCGTGCAATGGCTCCCGTTCTTCAGCTCGGCTCCGCAGGTGGTGGAAAGGACCGCAAAGCTGGTGGCGGATTGGCCGATGACTTGAAAGCTCACGTTGCCCATGGGCGCGCCGCCCGTATTGCTCACGGTCAGCGCCATGGCGGGGCTTGCGACGCCGACGGTCTGCGCCGCAAAGGCCAGCTTCGCGGGTGCGACGCTGAATCGCGGCGCCTCGACGCCCGTTCCGGAAAGCTGGACGGTCTGCGACCGCAGCGCGTCGGAGATCTTCAGCGTGCCTGTCTGCGCCCCGATCTGCCGGGGCGCGAAGACCACGCTGAAGGCGCAGCTCGAGGGGCCGGGCAACAGCGTTCCGCAGTCTTGCGTCACCTGGAAGTTTCCGCTCACCGAATCCTGGATGGAGGTCAGCGGCAATTCTCCGCTGTTGGTCAGAACGACATTTTTCGGCGCGGATTTCTGCCCGATCACGGTGGAAGGGAAGGTCAGCGACGAAGCCGAAAGCGTATCGGTGGGCTGGCCGGCTCCGGCGCCGCTCAGTTGCACCGCTTGCGTTCCCGCGCCATCGGTCATGGTGAAGGTACCGGCAGCGGCGCCGGACTGTTTGGGCGCAAACTCGATCAGGATCTGGCACTCGGACTGGGCCGCAATCGAGCTTCCGCAGGTATTGCTCCCGATCTCGAACGGGCCGGTGATATTCACGCCGGACACGGCGACCGCCGTCTGTCCCGTATTGTTGGCGCTGATCGCGAGCGGAGACGAAGTGGCGTTTACTGGAACCTGCCCGAAGCCGAGCGTAAGCGGCGACAGGCTCAGCGATCCCGATGCCGTGCCGGTACCGCTCAAGCCCACCGTTAGCTGGCCGCCGGCGACGTTGGCCGCGATCGTCATCTGGCCCGAGCGCGCGCCGGTCTGCGACGGCGTGAACGAGACCTGGATCGAGCAGTTTGCTCCGGCGGCGATGGGCGCGGCCTGGCAGTTGTCGGTTTCGCTGAAGTCGCCGCTCATGGCGATTGACGCCGTCAGCGCGATGGAGCCGGTATTGGCAAGCGTCACCGTCTGCGCGGCGCTTGTGGTGCCGTACTGTTGCGGATCGAATGTGAGCGACGTCGGCTTTACAGTCGCCGTGGTCAATTGGGCCGCAGCCGTCCACAGCGGGTTCTGCCAGACGCCGCGACCATAGGTGGCCGCGGTGAGCACGTGCGCGGTGGCCGTCGATGGAGCGGCCGCAAGCTGAATCACCGGCGCATCCGGCAAGCCGGTTCCGAACGCCGTCCAGCAGTCGGCGCCGGCTGTGGCGCAGCCGGCGATCTGGCGCGTGGAAAAGACGCCGACATCGGTGGCGATATATGCCGTGTTGGCGTCGAGCGGATCGATAACCACGCTGCTGGCCGGCGCCGAGACCAGATTGGAATTGAGGTTCTGCCAGTGCGCTCCGCCGTCTGTCGAACGGTAGAGCGCACGCACATTCTCAAAAGCGGTGTTGAACCCTTCCACGGTGACGTAGACGGTGTTGCCTGTTTCATCGTGGGGGTCGACAAAGATGCTGGAGATATCGAGACCGGCGGCGTTCATGGCATCGGTGTCGTTGGTCACCGGATTCAGGGTCAGATCGTTCCACACCGGCGCGGACGTGCTGTCGGGCGGGATGATGGTACCGAAGACATGGCCCGGCACCGTCTCGCCGCCGTCGAGCGAGCCGTACATGCCCACATAAATCGCCTCGCCTCCCCCGGTGGTCGCCAGCGCGCCGATCGAGCGGATCAAAGCGTCGCCGCTGCATGAGTCGTTGATGGTGTTGCCGTCGAGAAATGGGCTGATGGCGTTGCTCGCGCTCCAGCCTATGCCGTTGGCCGGACCGCGCCAGACGCGGCAGGCGCCGATGATCAGTTGCGTGTGGTCGAGCGGATCGACGAGAAACGGCGCCGGCGCGGTCATGGTCAGGCCATCGTTGCCGGTGTCGGCGTTGTTCACCACCGGGCTGGATCCGAAAGCCGACGGAGTGCACGCGCCGGTTTGCGAACACAGGTGAATGGAAACCCCGGCTCCGTTGTTCACGTACCAGCGAGTGCTGTTCGCGTAATCGATCGCAACCGGGCCGCCCTCGCCGCCCAGCACCTCGGGCCAATCGCTCACTGTGCCGGTGCTCTTTACGCCGGCCGCGCCATTCACGCCAAGTCCGGTCATCAGGGTGTACGGGTTGGCTTGCGAGGTCGATAGGCTCATCACTTCGGCGAGCGAGCCCAAGCCGCCGTCGAGATTCTGAAAATGGCCCGCGTCGGTCGCGGCGCACACCGATCCGGTTTCGCCAATGGCGTCAGTCGAGCGCCAGATTCAGCTGTCGTTGCCGATGAAAATCTCCAGAGGATTATTCGTATCCCACTCGAGGGCGTGCTGGTATCCGCCCACCATGGCGCTCATGCAGGTGTCGGCATTCGTGGTATTGCGCCAGATGCAGCCCTCGGCCAGGCTGCACTTCCAAAGATCGTTGCCGCCGGCCAGCAGCAGTGTGTCCTGTTCGGACGGCACCGCGGCCAGCGCGAGGTTGTAGTCTCCGTTCGCGATCGTCGCCGGTCCCTCGATCGTGTCCGTCTCCAGCACCGAAGTGTTCCATTGCTGGCTGAAGGTGGGGTTCTGCGTGCTGCAGGCGCCGCTGGAGATCGCGCACTTGTCCTGCCAGATACCCTGGTCCTGGTTGTTGTCGTCCACCGTCCACGCGAAGGTGTCGCCGGTTTCGGGATTGACCGCGAGCGATCCGCGAAAGATGGGGCAGGAGATGGAACCGACGGATCCGCCGCTGTTGGTGGGGCAGAATGACGTGGTCAAACCGGATCCGGGCTGGTCGGCCAGCCGCGTCCAGGTGACGCCGTTCGTCGATTGGTAGTAGCCGTGAAAGCGCACCGCGGCGATGAAGACGCCACGCACCGGATTCCAGACAACGGATGTGGCCGCATTGCCGTCAGGGCTCACGAAGGGATCGTTCGGCCCCTGCACGTCGGCGCCGGCGCCATCGGTGATCGTGGCCAGGTTCCACGTGGCGCCGTTGTCGGTCGAGTAATACAAGCCTTCATAACTCGATTGCGCAACTCCCGCATTGACCAGAGTCCCTTCATAGGCCTGCGAGACCGCGGCCACCACCAGCCCGGGATTCACCGTGCTCCACGCAAAGCCGGCGAAACCCTCGCCGATGAACCCGAACTTCTGGTTGTAGCCTTCGGGCGAATTCGCCGCTTCCTGGATCAGCGTCCAGCTTTCGCCGGCGTCGGTCGAGCGCAGAATGCCGGCGCCGTAATAAGAATCAAGAGCGTCGTTGGGATCGCCGGTACCGGCGAGAACCACGCCCGTGCCACCCGGCTGCACGGTGAGAGCTCCAATGCTGATCGAGGCGTCGGTTACGTCGCTCAGCGCCGCGAGCGTATCGGTGAGCGGAGTGAAGACCACGCTCGACGAGGCCGCCGCGCCGGCGTTCTGCGAGAACCACACGCCGCCGCCTGTCGTTCCCAAATAGAGGCGATTTCCGGTTGAGTCGGAGGGATCGAGGGCAAGCGCCGTGACGCGCCCGGTCACCAACCCGTAGTTTTGCGAATCTACGCCGGTGGGACCGACCGGCTGCCACATCGAGGTTCCCGCGTCTTGCGGCCGGGGCGGCGCCACGCGGGTGACGCGGCGAGGGCCGCGAATGCCGGAAGCCTTAACGCCGCGCTCCGCGAGAAAACGCTGTGCCTGGCGGACCAGCGGAGGCAATGACTTTTGCGCATCGGAGGTGGATTCGCCGGCCCTGGAATGCCGATCGGAGCCGATCGCTTGCGCATTCGCGAATACGCTTCCGGGCGCAGCAAGCACCAGGAACAGCAGAGTCCCGAAAAGCCGGGTGAAAGCCCACCGATTCACGCGCGTCCGCAATCTGGCCTTCGCCCGTCCCTCTTGCCAGGCTCATCGGGGACTCAAGGCGAAATCCGGTGCAATACGCAGAATCTGGACTTGGGGGTTGGCGCCTATTATAGCCCAGCGCATTCAACCTGCGGTATCCCGGCGGTGTGCAGAGTTGACTATGGACGTCGCGACGCCAATGGTCGCCACGCATGCAGGGCGGCGTCTGTTCGCTCTATCGCCTCCATCGAACTGAAAATGCGGCGGAAAGACCCGTCGAGGCTCTCCGCATTTGCCTCGCGGTCCCTCCGGGCGGCATTTACGCGTGCTCGGGAAGATTGAAGTATTTCGTGTGTCCTTCCAATGGGATCGCTTCCCATAATTGCCTCGACTCCGCGCATTATGGCGCGTTGAATCGAGGCCCCGCCGTGACCGCGATCACTTCCGGGACGAGCACGCCGGTCCGGGACGCACCGGAAAGCCAACCTGCACCATTACCGGTATCGCTGCGCACGAACATCCTTGAAGCCGCGATGCGTATTTCGCCACGAACCGGTATTCACCGCCGGTTAACACCAGCGTGGCAAGGTACGCGAATGGAGGTTCGATATGAAAGGATTCAGCCTGAATTTGGGCGCGACGGCAGCGCTTGTCGCACTTCTGTCGATACTTGGAACGGCTCCCGAATCGAGAGCACAGAATGGCGGAAGAATCGATCATGTCCTGCTGCTCAGCATCGACGGCATGCATGCGGTGGATTTCCTGAACTGCGCAAACGGAGTTGCCGGCGCGAACGACGGCCGGCCGTACTGTCCGAATCTGGCGACCCTCGGCAAGACAGGGATCAACTACGTGAACGTCATTTCGTCCAGGCCATCAGACTCATTTCCCGGATTGGCGGCGCTGGTGACCGGCGGCTCGCCCAAAACGACCGGCCTGTATTACGACGTGGCGTACGATCGCTCGCTCGATCCGCCGATGAACACCACGGGAACCGGACTGGCCGGGGGAAAATGCACTGCGTATGCCGCGCCCACGGGAACGACCACCGATAACGACCAGGGCATTGAATACGACGACACGAAACTGAACGGCGGAGCGCCGGGAGCGCCGGCGACCGAAGGCGGCATCGCCTCCATCGACCCGACCAAGCTCTCGCGCGACCCCGCCACCGGCTGCACGCCGATCTTCCCGTGGGACTTCGTGCGCACCAACACGATCTTCAGCGTGGTGCACTCGGCGGGGGGATACACGGCGTGGATCGACAAGCACGCATCGTATTCATTCACCGCCGGGCCCGGAGGGATGGGCCTCGACGATTACTATTCGCCGGAAGTCGATTCGACCGTAATCCCGCTGCCCGGCGTCACGACCGCCCAGGGCGCTTCCTGCGCCAAGATTCGTGACAACACCTCCCTTGGCGTTTCGGCATGGGCTGCCAGTTTTGAAAACATCCAGTGCTACGACGCGCTGAAGGTCGATGCCCTGCTCAACCAGATCGCCGGCAAAACGCACAATGGCTCCGCGGCCTCAACGCCGGCGTTGTTTGGCATGAACTTCCAGTCGGTGTATATCGGCGAAAGCGTGAATGAGACGGGGGTTGCCAAGGGAGGATACCTGAACGCGGCCGGAGCACCCGGCGAGCAGTTGCTCAAGGAGATCGAATTCGTCGATGCTTCGATCGGACAGATCGTCGACGCCCTCAAGAACCACGGCATTTACGACGACACATTGCTCGTTATCACGGCGAAGCACGGCGGGTCGCCCATCGATCCGAATCTGTATGTGGCCAACGGCGCGAACACTCCGGCCACGCTGCTGGCCAAGGCCGGCATGATTCCGTTTTCCGAGTCGCCGCTGAACACGACCGGCATCGGCGCCACCGAGGACGATGTGTCGGTGCTGTGGCTCAATCCGGGCGCCAACGTGGACGATGCCGTTTCCATTCTCGAGGCCAACAAGACGGCGATCGGAATGGGCGAGCTCTATTACGGGCCCTCGCTCGCGCTCAACTACAACAAAGGCGGCCTTGGCGACGGCCTCGATCCGCGCACGCCCGACATCGTCGTGACTCCCAACGTGGGGATGACCTACTCAGGCAGCACGACGATGATCGCCGATCATGGGGGCTTTGCGCACGACGACACCAACGTGATGATGCTGATCTCCAATCCCGGCTTTTCGGCGCAATCGGTGGCTACGTCGGTGACCACCATGCAGGTGGCGCCGACGATCGTGAAGGCGCTGGGACTCGACCCGAAGGCGCTGGACGCGGTTCGGGCCGAGGGCACGCAGGTGCTGCCCGAAGTGGCGGCGCAGCTCCCGCAGTACTGACAAGGCACAGGCGGGAAGGAGAGCCGTGCGCGGCTCTTCTTTCCGATCGCGATCGGCGATTGCTTCCTGCCTGGTAGTGGTGCATTTGGGAGGGTACGGGCCTTGGAGGCTGCGGGAATAAGGCGAGCCGGAAGCGAATGGCAGCATGAGGCATCGCGCGGGGGCTGAAGCCCAAGCTGATTTTTCGCCGTTTGCGGCACGACTGAAGTCTTGCCCTGTTACAAGGCATTCAATCCGAGATTCGTCAGGCACTGCCCGGCCCGATGGGGGAAAATGCACCGCTGCCTCCTGCTTTTGCCTGGCGCTCTGACCACCAGCGGCTACGAAGAACTGTCGTGAACGGGGTTTGAATGCGCATCGCTTGCTACAATTCCGCCGAAAGGAAAGCGCAAGATGCGCGAACGCCGAAAGAGGATCTTCGCGTCGATATTGGCAGCCGCAAGCCTCGCCGCAGCAACTTTCGCCGTGCCCGCCTTCGCGTTCGCGGCGCCAGTGGCGTGCGAGAGCCTTGCCGGCCTCAGGCTCGATCACACCGTTATCCTCGAAACCAGATCGATCCCGGCGGGGCCGTATACAGCAGCGGGATTCATGGGTCCGTCAACGGTCGACCTGCCGGCGTTTTGCCGCGTGACGTCGAGCATCCGGCCGAGCGCGGACTCCGATATCCAGGTGGAAGTGTGGTTGCCTGCGGCCGGCTGGAACGGACGCTTCGAAGCGGTGGGCAATGGCGGGCTGGCGGGCAGCATCGGCACGCTGCAGATGGCCGAGGCGCTGCGCGCCGGCTACGCGACGGCGGGAACCGACACCGGACATCGCGGCGGTCCGATGACCGGAGACTGGGCGCTCGGGCATCCGGAGAAGATCGTCGATTTCGGCTACCGCGCCGTGCATGAGATGACGGTCGAAGCCAAAGCGCTGATTGCAGCCTTCTATGGCGCCGGCCCGCATTTTTCCTACTGGAATGGCTGCTCGGAGGGCGGCGCGCAAGGGTTAAGCGAAGCGCAGCGCTTTCCGCTCGACTATGACGGCATCGTTGCCGGAGCGCCAGCGAACTATATGGTCCACCTGCAGGCCGGCGGCAACTGGATTGCCCAGGCGATTCATAAAGACCCGGCCACGTTTTTGCCGCATTCGAAGCTGCCGGCGATTGCCGCAGCCGTGATAGCCCAGTGCGACGCGGCCGACGGCGTCAAGGACGGCGTCCTCGAGGACCCGCGCACATGCCATTTCGATCCCTCGACGCTGTTGTGCAAAGGCGAAGACAACGCAAACTGCCTGACCGCCGCGCAGATCGAGGGGCTGAAGAAGGTCTACGGCGGCGCGAAGAATCCGCGCACGGGCGACGAGGTCTTTCCCGGCACCATGCGAGGCGGCGAAGCCGGCTGGGGATTCTGGATCGCAGGCACCGAAGTTCCGCCGCGCAACGCGCAGCACGGGATCTCTGTGGCTTTCTTCTCCAACTTCGTCTTCGACAACCCCAACTGGGACTGGAAGACCTTCGACTTCGACAAGGACGTGGCCTACGCGGACCAGAAGGTCGGCGCGACCCTCAACCACATCAACCCCAATCTGACGACGTTCGAAAAACACGGCGGAAAGCTGCTGCAGTATCACGGATGGAACGATCCGGCTATTTCGCCGCTGAACAGCGTCAATTATTTCGAGTCCGTCCAGCAGAGTATGGGCGACACGCAATCGTTCTACCGCCTTTTCATGGCGCCGGGCATGGAGCATTGCATCGGCGGACCGGGGCCGAACCAGTTCGACAAGATGGCCGCGATCGTCGACTGGGTGGAGCACGGCAAAGCGCCGGAGCGCATCGTCGCCAGCCGCCCCGGCCGCACGCGCCCGCTGTGCCCGTATCCCAAGGTCGCGAAGCACAAAGGCTCAGGGAGCACGGACGAGGCGGAGAGCTTTGTGTGCGCCGCGCCGTGAGGCGACTTGCAGGACCCGGCGTTTGCTTCCGCGAAATGAATGATCCCTGGTCCGGCTGAGGCGCCCATTCGATGCTGAACATGGATGATGCTCGCTGGTCAGGACTTGCAGGCGGATACCGCATTCCTTTCGACCCGCGCCCGCTTCTTCTGCGCCTTGAAGCGGGGCAAGACATCGGGACGGTTTGGCATGATCTGTGGAATGAGCTCCATCATCAAGGAGACATCGGAGAGGCGTCTTACGCGGCCGTTCCGCATCTGGTAAGGATTTGCCGGAAGAGCAGATCGATCGACTGGAACATATACGCAATGGTCGCGGTCATCGAACTCGCCCGAAATAAAGGAAAGAATCCAGATGTACCGAATTGGCTGGCCGATGGATACTTTCACTCTATCCAGGATTTGGCCAAAATCGGTTCCGCGGAAGTCTTGCGCAGCTCCGATCCCGATACCGTCCGATCGATCCTCAGCGTCATCGCGCTCGCGAAAGGACTCCGGGCGCACAGCGAGTTTTTGGTCAATTACTCGGAAGAGGAGATGCGTCAGATCGCATCCGGAGAATGGAATCCTTTCATCTGAGTTGTTTCCAAGAACGATGGATTCACTCCTCCCGCAACGCCTGCATGGGCTGGATCGACGCGGCCTTGCGCGCCGGAACCAGCGCCGAGATGAGGCCGATGGCCGCCAGCAACAGAGCCACGGCGACATAGGTCCAGCCATCGAGCGGATGCACCTGGTAAAGAAAGCTCTTGATAAAGCGGCCCGTCGCCAGCGCCAGCAGAAGCCCGACGATGAGGCCGGCGCCGATGAGCACCGAGCCCTGACGGAGAATCATCCGCGCCACGCTCAGCCGGGTTGCGCCCAGCGCCATGCGCACGCCGATCTCGCGGCGGCGATAGCTCACCAGTTGCGAGAGCACGCCATAAAGACCGGCGATCACCATGGCGATGGCAAGCCCCGCGAACGAGGCGACGAGATAAAGCATCAGCCTCTGGCTGAAGATACTTTTATCCACGACGTCCTGCATGGTCTGGAATCCGTCGAGCGCGAACCCCGGCGCGTTCTTGTGAAAGATCGCGCGCATCGTCGACTCGACGGGAATGGTGCCGCGCGTTTTGACCACAAAGCCGACGACCGTTTTCAGAAGGGCCTGGTAAAAGAGCGAGGTGGTCGGAATCTGCTGGTCTGAAAGAAGAATGAGCGGTTGCGGCGCCGCGCCCACGCTTGAATCGACCATATCGGCGAGCACGCCCACGATGCTATAGGGCTTGATCATGCCCGTGTCGATGCCGCCCAGATCGAGTTGCTTGCCGATCGGGTCCT
>JASHQQ010000076.1 GCA_030039035.1 Acidobacteriaceae bacterium
TCCTTGCCCAGGCCGGCGTGGCCAGCCGCCGCCACGCCGAGGAACTGATCGCCGCCGGCCGCGTTCAGGTAAATGGCCAGGTTGTGGCAACGCTTGGCAGCAAGGCCGATCCGGCGCGCGATCACATTCGCGTCGACGGCAAGCTCATCCACAGCGCCGAGCGGCTGCGCTACTTCATGCTCAACAAGCCCAAGGGCTTCGTCACCACGGTGAGCGACCCCGAAGGCCGGCCCACGGTGATGCAGTTCTTCGCCAAAACGCACGAACGCCTCTATCCTGTCGGCCGCCTCGACTACCAGAGCGAAGGCCTGCTGCTGGTCACCAACGACGGCGAGCTGGCCAACCGGCTCACGCGCGCCGCCTCCGGTGTGGAGAAGACGTATCTGGTGAAGGTCAGTGGCCGGCCCACGGCCGCCGGGCTCGACGCGCTGCGCCATGGCGTGGCTATCGATCGCGGCCTGCCCGGCACATCGCGGGTCGGGACGGCGCCGGCGCGTGTCCGCGAGGTGCGCAAAGGCAGCAATCCGTGGTTTGAAGTTGTGCTCATCGAAGGCCGCAACCGCGAGCTGCGCAAGATGTTCCAGGAGATCGGCCACTTCGTTGAAAAGATTCGCCGCGTGGGCTACGGACCTCTCGTGCTCGACCTCGAGCCGGGCCGGATGCGCGAATTGACGGCGGAAGAGATCGCAGCCCTGCGCCGCGCTGCCGATGGCAAACGGGCCCCGATGCAAACGAAGAGCGAATTCCGGCGCGATCGCGGAAGCGATCGCAAAAGAGATCACCTGGGCGAGCGCAGACGCGACGGTGAAGTCGAGCGTCGAAGAGAGCAGAGACCTCGGCCCGGAAGGTGGGACGGGCAGGCCGCAGAGAAGCCCGGTTCGCGAGAAGTTTTGAAAGGGCCCGGCTTGCCGGGGTCCCCAACGACAGGTCCTCGTCGTTGGGGTGGCTTGAGCCGTGCCGAAAAGCGCCCTTCTTTTTCACCTTCTTCGCGGGCTTCAGCCCGCGAAGGACCCGATCGACGCGACAGGCCGGCCGGGTATCATGCCGGCGCTTCAACGCCTCGCGAAAGCGGCGGCGCGCGTCCCGGCAGGGGGCGTCGCATAACGCCGGGATCCGAGGAGGGCCGCGAATTCGCCTCCAGGCCGCGCGGCAATGAGGGCCGAGGCGATTGGCGCGCGCGAAATGACCGCAGGCGGCCGGGATCGACCGCGAGCGGGTTCAGGAACTCGCCTGCCGGACCGGCGCGGCGAGGAGCCGGTGCGAATTCACCCCGATTCGAATCGCGGGATGAGCGTCGGGGCGGTCAGCCCACTCGCGGACGTGATCGATTCGCCCCCGGCGCGGGAGCTCCGGGCCGGTATCGAGGCGAAAACGCGCGCGGATCGGCGCCGGGCAAGGATCGGAGGCAGGGACATCCTGCCACTGGCAGTCGCCGCGACCACAAGCGTTCCGGCAGAGGCCGGCAGGACCGGCATTAGTTCGGATGCTCCATCCTTGCGGCGGCTTTGTTCTTGCCGCAAGGGCGGGATGAGCTGAATCACGCGGCGATCGAAACTGCAGAACTGTCCAGGCAAGCGCGCGGAAGGCGCGGCGGTTGTCGGCCACGTGCCTCGGCGCGGGGCCCCGGGTGTTCACAAAAGAGCTGATGGTCCCGCAGGTAGCCTCGATTGGCTCGGTGGATGCAGGAAAAAAGCAACCAAAAGGTTGCGCAAAGCGGCGCTCTTCGGCTAATATGCAACCAGGAGGTTGCGGAAATGGCGGATCGCATCGAAAAGCAAATCGAGCTCGCCGCGCCCGTGGCGCGGGTGTGGAAGGCGCTGACGGATTACCGCGAGTTCGGGCAATGGTTTCGCGTCGACGTGCAGAATCCCTTCGTGGTGGGGCAGGTTTCGCGGGGCCAGGTACTTCATCCCGGCTATGAACACGTCGTGTGGGAGGCGACGATCGAAAAGATGGAGCCGGAGCGGCTGCTGGTCTGGCGATGGGCGCATCCCAAATCGCTCTGCAAAACCGACTACAACCCGGACTACTCCGGAGAGCCCACGACGCTGGTCGAGTTTCGCCTCGAAAAGACCGCGCGCGGCACGCTGCTGACGCTGACCGAGTCCGGCTTCGACAAGCTGCCCGAGGACCGGCGGGAGCAAAGGTTCCGCGGCAACGAGGGCGGCTGGGCGCAGCAGATGGAGAACATTCGCCGGTATGTCGAGCGCGAATCGTAGACGCGTCGCGGACCGGTCGAAGTTGCATGCGCCGGTGTTTGCCGCGCTGGGGCATCCGGCGCGGCTGGCGCTGGTGGCCAGGCTCAGCGGCGGAGAGCCATCCTCCATCTCACGGCTCACCGCCGGTTCGCGGATGACGCGCCAGGCGGTCACCAAGCACCTGCGCGTGCTGGAGGGCGCGGGGATTGTGCGCTCGAAGCACGCGGGACGGGAGAAGCTTTTCGAGTACGACGCGGCGCCCATCGCCGGGCTGCGCGACTATCTCGATCGCGTGTCGGCGCAATGGGATCGGACGCTGGCGCGGCTGAAGTCGTTCGTCGAGGAGTGAAACGGCCCGGACCGTTCCGCGTTCGCCAGGGCAGATGCGGAGAAGAACGCGGTGCCCGGCAGGACAGATGCGTTGTTTGCCGAAGAACGTGAACCGCGGATCCGCTTCGGCTTCGCTCGGGCAGGCTTTCGGCTTCGCCCGCCGCTGGCGGGCCCGGCTCAGGATGACCGGAGGGATTTTGTCACGCCTGGCCGATCAGGCGCAGGATCTCAATGGCGGCGTCGGCAGCGTCTCCACGCTTGCCGGCGTAGCATTTCGCCCCGGCCACGGCGCGCTCAAACTGCTCCATCATCCGCGGCGACCGGGCGAGCTCGTGCGGCGTGTTTTCAAGCAAGGCCAGCACGGCCAGGCTCTGCGCCAGCGGCACAACGTTCCAGCTTTCGCCGGCCTGGTAGTTGAGCAGGAGAATCCAGCCGGGCGGTGCGGGCCCGTCGCCGACCGGGGCGTTCAATTCGCCGGCCAGCACCGGAACCTGCCTGTCGCCGCCGTCGCGCAGCAGCAGTGGCCGCGGGTACGGATGTACGCGCCCCTCGGGATCGATCAGCGCATATTCGTCGGAGAAATAGGTCGCTCCCCGCCGCAACAGCTCGGCCACGATCGAGGATTTGCCCGAGTGCGTCATTCCCGGCAGCAGCAGCACGCGCCCGTTGCACTGGACCGTGCCGGCGTGCACGGCGCGCAGCGCGGACAACCGCCGGACCACGGCTTCATCGATGGCATGAACGATGTCGGGGACGAGGCCGATGGGCTGCGGCGCCGAGGCTACCTCTTTGCCGTCCACCGACAACCGGAATGCTTCCCCGGCCCGGCTCACGCGAAGCGCGATGTCGGAGCCGGAGCCCGAAGCATCCGATCGCGGAATTGTGGGGAAAATATACCGGTCGAGGACGGCGCAGGATTCGGCGCAATCCGCCGCTGCCTCGATGCAACAGTCGAATGCGCGAACGTGGAAACCGGGGGGCAGATTCAATCCATGGTTCCTTTTGTGCGGATGGAGAAAGCAGGCGCGCGGCCGAAGGCCGGATCTTCCTGTACTTCTTCTCTATTTTACCGACCCGGGTTCTCGCGCCATCAACAGACCGCGCAAGGCTTTACCGACGACGCCAACACCGTATGGGCTCGCTGATCGGCGATGGTGAGCGAGACAACAAGCGGAATGGCGGCCGCGCTCAATCCCGCGATCAGGCGGCGCCGCGTCGTCGAAGGCATTACATCCGATGTCGTCACAAGGTTCTTCTCGCGCAGTTGCGTGATCGCCTCTTGGGCCAGCTCGTCGGTGACAAGCGGACCGAAGGTGTGTCGCATCTCCCTGGCCACGCCGGAAAGAGTTGTCGACGAGCCGCAGGCGTCCCACGCCGCGCCGGCCGCGGCATTCAGGGCGAAAACCGTCCCGCCGTTACGATCGGTGAAGATTCTCGATCCGTCGGGAAGCCGGGTTACGATGAGACCGTCTGGATTCACCCGCTCGACTTGCATCTCGCTCACGCTTTCTTGTCGATAGAGTCTCGATCGATTACAGATCAGCTTCCCCGTCTGCCCGAGGTCCCTATGCATCGGGCCTTTGGTTTACTTGCATGGAATGGCGGTTGCGCAGGGCTTCACCGAAGACGCCAAAACCGAATGGGCGCGCTGATCGGCAATGGTGAGCGAGACGACAAGCGGAATGGCGGCCGCGCTCAATCCCGCGATCAGGCGGCGCCGGGTCGTCGAGGGCGCCACATCCGATGTCGTCACAAGGTTCTTCTCGCGCAGTTGCGCGATCGCCTCGTGGGCCAGCTCTTCGGTGACCTGCGGATCGAATGTGCGCCGCATCTCTTTGGCCACGCCCGAGAGAGTCGTCGGGCAGCCGCAGGCGTCCCATGCCGCGCCCGCCGCGGCATTCAGTGCGAATACCGTCCCGCTCTTCGGGTCCGTGAAGATCCTCGATCCGTCGGGCAGCCGATTTATGTTGAAGACATCTGAATTTACCCGCTCGACTTGCATCAGGCCCACACCTTCCAATCGCATCCTATCGACGGCTCAAAGACAGAATTATAGCTGCTTAACGTTGAGTCATTCGTGCAGAGCGATCAAGGTTTCGTTCGTAACCATGAGCGCCATTCTGGTAACGCGCTTCCCCGTGTTCTCCAGAAATCCCGATGGCGGCTCAGTTCCGGTGATCGCTTTGTCGCGCGGAAGTCCCCATTGCCCGAATCATTCTCGTCGATTCGTGACGCGGCTCGCGGAATCGGGCAGCCTTTGAAAGCTACCACCACCGGTGGGGCGGAGGCCACGACGGCTTCGGCGTGGGCCGGTGGCCCAACTGGGACGAGGATGCATTTCCGGCGTAAGCCTTCTGATCCGCCATCGTGAGCGACGCGACGAGGGGAAGAGCCAGGGTCGCGCCCAGCGAACCGACCACGCGCCGCCGCGTGATCGGCTGAGCGCCGCCGGAAGATCGCACCAGCTTCTTGTCTTCGAGTTCCGCGATCGCCGCCCTGGCCAGTTCACCCGCCACTTGCGGATCGAGCGTGCCCTGGAGCTGCTCCGCAATTGCCGAGAGCGTCGTCGACTCCCGGCACGCATCCCAGGCAACGCCGGCCACGGCATTCAAGGCAAAAACCGTCCCGTTCGCCGAGTCGACGAGGACTCTGGAACCATCCGGAAGCTGATTTACGACAAGGGGACTGGGATTTGTACGCTCTATCCTGATATCCATTTTCTTTTTAGGGGCCCGTATATCTATCAGCCGGATTCTTGAAGAACCCGGTCTTGCCCCAGAAGAATCGATTCCGGTGCATAGAGCAAGATTTCCCGGGTAACGGTGGATCCAGCGCGCCAGTAACCGCAAGAAAAGCAATCCACCTTGGCGCGCCCGCGAATGCGGAGCGGAATGTCCCCATCGAGCAGCAAGACAACGGTGCTTCGCGCCGATTGCAAGCCGTTGCAATGGGTCGATCGAGGGTTGGCCTCAACAGGGCTCGCGAAACACTGGAGGGGCGTGTTCCGCCCCAGGCGGCCCACCGCGGCGAGCCACCTGAAGCGGACACAAATTACCCGGCGTATTCCGAGACGCTTTGCCAGAACGGTCACGGCCCCGGTGGAGGTCCCCCTGGAGGTGGCGGAGGAGGAGGCGGCGGCGGCGGCGGTGGAGGAGGTGGTGGCGGAGGCGGTGGGATGCGCCCCGTCCCTGAACCGGTGTTCTGGGCGTATGCCCTCTGATCGGCCAGCGTTAACGAAACCACCATCGGCAGCGCCGCCGCGGCGCCCAGGCGGCCGAGAAACTGCCGGCGTGTCGTTTGCGAAGTCCTGACGAGCTTCTTTTCCTCGAGTTCCACGATGGCCCGCTCGGCAAGCTCCTCCGTCGTGGCTGGATCGAACGAGCGCCGCATGTGCTGCGTAACGCCGGAAAGCGTGGTCGGCTCGCTGCACGCGTCCCATGCTGCTCCGGCCGTTGCATTCAGGGCATACACGGTCTCGGTGGCGGGATCGACAATGACCCTTGAGCCATCGGGAAGCTTGTTTACGACCAAGGCATTGGAATTCGTGCATTCTATCTGCATAACGAGTCTCTTTCTTACACTAACTGGCTCGATTTAGCCGCAGGGACACGTCGAGTTGGTCCCCACGTTCGCATTGTGCAATGCGCTTCGCGTGTTATGACAGAATCTTCTGATGAATCAGCCACTTTTTGGTAATCTCAAGACGCGGTTTATAGTAACCGCTCCGTTTCGTCACACTCGAATGGTGTCCATCCACTTCAGTGAGGCTTCTCCGCGGGTTCTGTCCAGGTTGGGTCGGGGCGCAAGGAATTGGAAGGCAAACAAGCCTTCCGCGAAGCAGCCTTGCCGCCCCGAAAGTGGGATCGCCGGAGCGATGGTGGCTCACGAACAATGGAACAGGGGCCGATCGGCTGCAATTCCTCGCGGCTTCGAAGCGCGCCCAGGGATGGCCTCACACCTTCGCCGAACGACGCCGTCGGAAAGATCGTGGCGGGGAAAACCGCCGCAGGAGCTGGATGGGTTCTTCGATTAACCTGGCTGAGATTCCACGCAGGGAATTGACCGGTCCCCCATCTCCGGATCGGGGATCGTGCGAATTGCTGCGTGCCGTGGCCCGGCGCTCGGATCCCTGCCCGGCTGAACAGATCGATCGTCTGGCGGCGGGCGTCGGGAACTGGAATGCGCTCCTGCACACGGCGCGGGAACACCGGATGTCGGCGATGCTGTTCTCCTTTTTCCAGGAAGCCGGCAGGCCGATTCCGGCAAGGGCGGAACAGAGCCTGAAGGCGGAATACAACCGCAATGCCTTTCACGCCATTGCCAACGCGGCGGAGCTGATCGGCCTGCTGGAGACATTCGATCAAGCCGCCATTCCGGCTCTGCCCATGAAGGGAGTCGTCCTGGCGGCCTCCGCCTACGGCAATCTCACCACGCGGCCCGCCGGCGATCTCGATTTGCTCATCGAATGGAAGCATCTTCGGCACGCCACGCAACTCATGCTCGAGCGCGGCTACGAGCTCGTCACGCCTCTGTGCACGGATGGAATACCCGTTGCCAGGGACAATCACCAGTACGAGTTCGAGCGCAAGTCCGACGGCCTGCTGGTGGAGCTGCACTGGCAACTCGACCTGGTGTTCGGAAAGTTCCGGCGGGACCTCGGGTTGGGCTGGGCCTGGCCCGGTCGGCGAACCACGTTGCTGGCGGGCGCAGAGGTTCCGGACATGAGCCCCGAATTCACGCTGCTGATGCTCTGCCTGCACGGCAGCAAGCATATATGGATGCGCCTGATCTGGATCTGCGACGTGGCGCAATGGATCCAGGCGAATCCGGCCCTCGACTGGGAGCAAGCCATCCGCGAAGCAAGACGGTCGGGACTGACTCGCGCGCTCGCGCTGGGGGTGCTGCTGGCGCATCGCGTTGCCGGCGCCAGAGTACCGGATGCGGTATTGCAGCGGTTCGAGTCGGATCGCGCAGCCTCCGGATTGGCGGAGCAGATCGACCGGAACCTGTTCGACGCTCCCGGAAAACCGCCCGAGGGACGCATTCCCTACGGAATCCGGCTCCTGAGCCCACGCGACCGGCTGCGCATGGTCTTTTCGCTGGATTTCTGGCGGCCGAATGAGATGGACCTCAAGTCCATTCGATTGCCGCTGCCACTTCGCTGGCTGTACTGGATTCTGCGCCCTGCGCGGATTCTCTGGAACGTGGCAGCCCGGCGACGAACTTCTCCGCGCGAGGAATGAGCCGTGGCAATCCGGGCTTGAGTCCCAGGAACGAGTTGGCGCATCCTTGAGTTCATGAGCACGCAAAAAGCTACGTTCGCAGCGGGCTGCTTCTGGGGAGTCGAGGCGGCCTTTGCCGCCATTCCGGGCGTAAAGAGCACGGCGGTGGGTTACGAGGGCGGCGCGCTCGAGCGACCCGGCTATCAGGACGTCTGCACCGACCAGACCGGCCACGCCGAGGTCGTCGAGCTGGAATTCGATCCCGCCGAAGTGAGCTACGCGGACCTGCTCGATGCGTTCTTCAAGCTCCACGATCCTACGACCCTCAACCGCCAGGGCCCCGACTGGGGAACGCAGTATCGCTCGGCGATCTTTGTCCATTCGCCGGAGCAGGAAGCGCAGGCACGCGCCACGATCGGGCAGCTTGCGGCGGAGGGGCGCTTCAAGCCAAAGAAAATCGTCACCAGGGTCGAGCCGGCGCAGACCTTCTGGCGAGCCGAAGAGTATCACCAGCGCTATCTTGAAAAACGCGGCCTTTCAACCTGCCATATCTAGTTCGCCGGGAACGTGCCGGGGCCGGCGCGGAGCGCTCGCCGGCTTCAGGTGCGGCTTCCGGCTCATCGCCGCCATGCCAGGCGTGTTACGAGCGCCCATCCGCGGTTGACGGTTCCACAGGGGCCGATCCGCTTCGCCTGGGCTCGATGAATTTCTTCTCCAGCCTGGGCAGCGATTCGTCCGGCTTCGTCGCGCCGGGTTCGTCTACCCACAAGCAGGCGATCCACCACACCAGCACCACGAGATACAAGGCGTTGTTGGCGTTGGTGAATTTGTCCCCGAGCGCAAGAAGGCGATCGTAATCCTGCCGGGACTTGACCGCCGCGTGCCTCGCGATCGCCTCCAGGGCTCCGGCGAAGGCCAGGCGCGCCGTGGCCGCGGTAGATAGGCCGATCACGATGCGTTGCGTGTGCGTGCGCCAACCGGCCTTGAAGCGCCGCCCGAAGAGCAGCACCAGGATGCCCAGTTCCACCGTCAGCACGCCGAGCAGCAGTTCGCCCTTTTGCGCGGCCAGTTGCATGGTCAGCAGCACGCCAAGACGCGAATGGACATTCAGCGTCTTCCACGCCGGCCATGGCCCCCAGAAGCCAAGCACCACGCCGCCGATGGCGAGAGAGACGATGGCGATGGGAATCCAGAACCGGCGCCGCACGCCGCCAAAGCCGGCCCGCGCCATCTCTACCAGCACCAGCAGCCCGATCACGGCTCCGATGTCCGCCAGAGTGATGAGGATGGCGCTGAAGGTGAGCTCAGGAACGCGATGAAAAAGCAGGCGCGCGCTCAACGCCCGCAACGTCAGGACCACGATGCTGGCCGTGAACCAGGGATATCGCTTCAGCCGTTCGCGGCCCAGCAGGACCACCAGCAGGACCAATTGGGCCGCAAAAGTCAGCGTCCATAGAATCTCGAGCGCCGTGAACGGAAAATGAAAATGCATGAACTCCTTTTACTGCGCCGGTCGACCCGGGGGATTCTCCGGCCGGGCGAGGAAAAGATCGGGTGCGCCCCGGGGATCCGCCGCGGCGGACAAACTGCCGGTTTTCGCCATTTCGGCGGGCGCCCCAAGGCAGGCGCGTGGGGAGAGCTTCGATCTCCAGGCCCAAGGCTCCGGAGGAAGTATCGAAAGCAAAATCAACGATTTACAAGAGAAATGACCCGTGATGACTCTTGGCGATACTTGGCCATCGATTCGACATTAGAGTAACACTGCGTCGCAATTCGCCGGACCGGCGGCAGGCACAAGGCGGCACGCTCTTTCCGGTTCCCGACGCACCCTGCCTCCGATGGGTCATTTACATACACCTTCCATGTTCAATACACTCCAGGCCGACTCCGGGCTCAACGTCACAACCAAGAGGTCGATATGGACTTTCGCATATTTCAAGCTTTTGCAGCCTTGCCAGCAAAGGCGAAACTCGCTTTCTATACAGCAGTCGGGTTCGCGCTGCTTCTGGTTCTCGCCGGCAAAGGATACGCCGAGGACCCCAGCGCAGCCAGCCTGAAGGGCAGCTACGCGTTTCAGCTCGGCACCCCGAAGCTGGCCTACTGGTCGAATTCAAAGAAGTGCAAGATCAACGGCTCCGACCAGACGGTGTATGCCAGCAACTCAGCCACAATCACGGAATTGGTGTACGGCGTAGCTACCTTTGACGGCGAGGGACATGTCTCCCTCACTTTCACCGATATTGGCAACATCAATCAGGATGCGAGCAACGCAACCATCAGCATCACCTGCGCGAATGGAGGCTCCACCAACACCGGCGGGAGCATCGTCTACGAGGCGCCGGAAACAGGTGCCGCCAGTGGCACTTACAAGGTCGAGTCGAACGGATCGGGTTCGATGACGATCTCGATCACTTCCTCTTCGTCGGGAAGCTCGGATGACGGAGGATCGGCCACGTTCGACCTCCAGCTCGCCGGATTTGGCAGCAACGGCGTTGCTTCAACGGCCCTGCTGCGCGCGTCCGAAGGCGAAAACGACCAGCGCTGGGGCTTCGGCACCGCCGTTCACGAGTAGAACCGGAGAGCGGTGGCCGGCCCGATCGTCTTTCCGAAGAGGTTGTTCGTATAGCGAAACGGGAGGGGTCGATATCCGGGCGCCGCAGTGGCCGTCGGCGACCTCGAGCAACGGCCAAAACGGACACACTCCTTGCTCATCTGCCTTGGCATGGGTAGTGATGGATGGCAGCGAGGTAAGGTGGTGCGCCCGGAGAGATTCGAACTCCCGACCTAATGCTCCGGAGGCATTCGCTCTATCCAGCTGAGCTACGGGCGCGCACTTTCAGGATAACGCATCTTCCGATTCCGCACGCTTGAACCAGGGCTCCGCACCCTGCGGCCTCCTGTTTGAGGGGCATACGCTCGAAGCCGCGTCACGATTCCCGCGCCGCTTCCCGCTTCGCCCGCAAATCGTCCATCACCGATTGGATCAGCGATTTGGCGCCCTGCAAGCCATCGAGAATGGCCTGCAGATCGAGCGCGGGCTTGGAGGGATTGCGGCTCGACGGGCAGTAGACGCCATGCTGGCCAACCAGAATCAGGGAATCGGTCAGCAGGTCGAGCGCCACGGCCAGCCTGCCCCGCTCCACGCCCATCATGAACTCGTGCTTCTCGATCTCGGCGCGTTTCTCGTCCCATACGCTCATCCTTCCAGCGTAACGGAAACGACTCCGGTAGCGTGGCCCGGCTGAGGGGCGGACGCCTGGAACAGACTTGCAATCAGGCTTTTTCGACTTCGACAAGCACGGAGTAGAACGTGGCCCCGCGGCCCAGGTCGGTGAGCCGCTCGCTGGTGAGCACGTTCACGTTTTCGCCCTCGGGATGCAGCTTGGCCCAGTCGAGCCGGCCGGCAACGACACCTTGCGGCACGCTGCCGTTGATCATTGCCGTCAGGCGCAGTGAGCCGCGGTCGTTGAAGATGCGCACCGCATCGCCGTCGGCGATGCCGCGCGCGCGCGCATCGTCGGGGTGAATCTCCAGGCGCCGCCGGTTGGCGGCTTCCATCATCCGATGGCCTTCGAGGTTGGCGAAGGTCGAATTCATGTAGTTGTCGCCCTTGCGGCCCAGAAACTCGAGCGGATACCGCTCTGCGCCCGAGCCCCAGCGCGACTCGACCGGAGGCACATAGGCGGGCAGCGGGTCGAGCCCCTGCGCGGCAAGCTCCCCGGAGGTAAACTCGATCTTTCCCGAAGGCGTGGGTACCGGTCCGGATGTATAAGGCTGCCAGCCTTCGCGATGAAAGCTCAACGGAATGTGGCCGCGCTCCCGCAACTCTTCGAGCGTGATGTGCTCCATGCCCGCGTTGGTCGAGTGTCCGTTCGATCCGTGTCCGTTTGCGGAATTGTCCGTGGGTCCGTTGCCGCTACGACCGATTCCCAATCCCTGGCGAATGATCGCCTCCGGCGTGTCGCGGAAGCAGTCTTCGTCGAAGCCCATGCGTTGCCCAAGCTGCCCGAAGAGCCACACATTCGACCGCGCCTCGCCCGGCGGCTCGATGGCCTGATTGGAGAGCTGAACGAAGTAATGGCCATAGGCGCCCTGAATGTCGGTGTGCTCGAGAAATGTCGTGGCGGGCAACACGTAGTCGGCGTAGTCGGTCGTGTCGTTGAAAAAGATGTCATGCACCACGGTGAAGAGATCCGGCCGCGCCAGGCCGCGCCGCACCGCGTTGTGATTGGGCGCGACCGCGCCGGGATTCGAGTTGTAAACAAACAAGGCGTGAACGCGAGGTCCTTCTTGCGTCTGACTCTCTTCCTTCTGTTCCCCGTTCCCTGTTGTCTGTTCCCTGTCTTTTCCCAGCTCCGTCAGCGCCTGGCCCAGTTCGCACATATTCACCATGCGCGCCGGCCGTGCCAGCGGCGAAGCCAGCATCAGATCCGGCCGCTCCACGTCCTTCTTGTTCCAGGCGAAGCCGCCCGACGTGGAAAGCTGCGCGCCGCCGCCGCGATGCTTCCACGCGCCGGTCAAGGCCGGCAGCATGACGATGGCGCGCACGGATGCTCCGCCATTCTCATTCCTCTGCACGCCGTAATTGAGGCGAATCACCGCGGGCCGCGTGGTCGCATATTCGCGCGCCAACTGCTCCACTTCGCCCGCGGTCATGCCGGTCCACGCAGCCACGCGTTCGGGCGTGTAGTCGCGCACGCGCCCGGCGAGCTGCGCGAAGCCGACCGTCATCCGGTCGATGTATTCGCGGTCCTCCAGCCCGTCGCGCAGAATCACGTGCATCATGCCCAGCGCCAGCGCCGCGTCGGTTCCGGGGCGAATGGCAATGTGCCAGTCGGCCAGCGCCGCCGTCCGCGTGCGGTAGGGATCGATCACGATCAGACGCGCGCCGTTGCGCCGCGCCTCCACGATCAACGGCCAGAGGTGAATATTGTTTCCGTGAATGTTGGCGCCCCAGGCGACAATGAGCTTCGCCAGGCCGAAGTCCTCGGTGGGCGTGCCGATCTTCTTGCCGTAGACCAGGTTCCAGGCTACGCCTCCGGCCTCGGAGCAGATCGTCCGGTCGAGCTGGCTCGCGCCCAGGCGATAGAAAAACCGCCGGTCCATGGAGCCATATCCGAGCAGCGCGATGGTGCCCGCATAACTGTAAGGCAGGATCGACTCCGGTCCGTATCGCTCGGCCGTCTCTTTCAGGCGCGTCGCGATTCCATCCAGCGCTTCGTTCCAACCGATGCGCTCGAACGCTTCGTGCTCGCGGCCGCGCACGAGCTGCGCCTTCGCCGCGCCAGGCTTGCGTTTCAGCGGGTGGAGGACCCGATCCGGCGAGTAAACGCGATCGAGATATTTGGCCACTTTTCCGCACAGGAATCCGCGCGTGACCGGATGCGCCGGGTCGCCCTGCAGCTTGATGGCGCGGCCTTCGGCATCCACCGTCACCAGCACACCGCACGAGTCGGGACAGTCGTGCGAGCAGACGGTATGAATGACCCGAAGCGGCGATGAATCGGCGACGGGGGGCATAGTGCCATTGTAGGACAGGGCGAGCCGCGGATTTCGTCTCGCGTTACCGCCTCGTGTAAAACGGCAGCACGATCCATGCGGCAATTCCCAGGGCGATCAGCATGGCAAGAATGATGAGCGAGTAGATCAGCTTGAGATTCGGGCCCTGCGAACGGTCGTCCTCCGCGCCGGGTTGCCGCGGATCCGGCCGGTTCGCCTTACTCATATTTGAGCGCCTCCACCGGGTCGAGCTGCGCGGCGCGCGTGGCCGGAACCGTGCCGAAGACCACACCCACCAGAACCGCGGTGACCAGAGCGATCACGACCGACAGGGGGTTGATGGGCAGGGAGTAACTGGAGAATATCCGGACCGAAAGCGGCACAGCCAGACCGACCACGATGCCCACCATTCCGCCGGCCAGGGAAATGATGACGGCTTCGGCGAGGAACTGCAGCCTGATTTCGCGGTAGGTCGCGCCCAGCGCCTTGCGGATGCCGATTTCGCGGATGCGCGCGCGCACGTTGGCCAGCATGATATTCATGATGCCCACGCCGCCCACCGCCAGCGTGACGGCAGCCACCAGCACCAGCACGCCGGTCAGGATGTCGGAGATCACGCCGGCCATGGTCAGCAGCGCGGTGAGGTTCTGCGCCTTGTACACCGAATTCGGCCTGTGGTGGGACTGGATGACGCTGAGGATCTCGTTGGTCGCGGCGGGCACTTCGTTCATGCTGCGCACCGAAAAGTAAAGTTGCTTCACATTGTCGGTTCCGGAGAACAGGCGCGCCACCGAAAACGGAATCAGGATGGTCTGGTCGGCGATCTCGGTCTGGCCAAACGTGTCAACCGCCTCCTTGAACGTCCCGATGACGGTGAAGGGAATTCCGGTGATCTGAAAGGTTCGGCCGATGGCCGAATCGGCGCTGCCGAACATCTCCGTGGCAAAAGGCACCGTGACCACCGCGCATTTGATGTCTGCATTCTCGTCCTGCTCGTCGAAAAAACGTCCGGAGAGAATGATCAGGTTGCGGACTTCGCGATATTGCGGGCTGACGCCCAGCACCAGCGTATCCTTCACCACTCCGCCGCCAAAGCTGATGCGGTCATGGGACTCGAGCACCGGCGAAGAGGCCGTGACGCTGGGGACCTCCGTCAGCACCGCCTTTTCGTCGTCGCGCGTCAGGTAGTCGTTGTAGATCGACTGCTCGGCGACCGTGGTTCCGGCTCCCGAGTACTCGACTTCGATCTCGTTGGTGCCGATCTTCTCGATCTCGTCCAGAATGAAACGTTTCCCGGTAAGGCCGATGGTGACCACGAGGATCACCGACGCGGTCCCCATCACCATGCCCAGCGCCGTGAGTGCAAAGCGCACCTTGCTGGCGCGGAAGCTGTCGAAGGCCAGCTTGAGGATCTCGCTCAGCACCATGGTGCGGCGGGCGCTTTGCAGCGTCTGCTGGAAACTGAGCTTCGGAGGTTGCTCGATGGTCGCCATTGCAGTCTCTTGGCAAGATGCGGCAAAGTGGAACGAAGCTTCCCGATCGCGGCGGCGATTCCGCGGAGCCGGCGCTATTTGCCGGCGTATTTGTCCAGCCACTTAAGTTCCTCGCGCACCTTGATGTAACCGTGCCATGGGTTCTTGCCCAGCCCGTGCCCCTCGCCGGGAAACACCAGAAAGCTGTGCGGAACGCCCAGCGACTGCAGGGCCCGCTCCATGGTCACGCCCTCCAGATAGCTTACGCGTATGTCGGCGTTGCCTTGCACCTGGTGCGTGGGCGTCTTCACCTTGTCAAACCGGAAAAGCGCCGCCTCGCTCTGGTAGATTTCCGGATTCTCCCACGGTCGCCCGCCCAGATACCACGCATCGTCCCAGGTTCCGTCGTCGTTGCCCCAGTTGGCGGCGTGCTCCACGGCTCCGGCGCCGGTCACCGCGGCTTTGAATCGCGTGGTTTGCGTAATCAGCCAGTTGGTCATGTATCCGCCATAGCTGTAACCGCCGATGGCGAGATGATCCGGATCGGCAGTACCGTCCTTTACCAGCGCATCCACGCCGGTAAGAATGTCGCGGCCGGGCTTCGATACCAGGTGCGGCGCAATCTCCAGCATGAAGTCGTCGCCATAGCCCGCTGAGCCCCGATAATTCGGCCGAAAAACCAGCCATCCGTTGGACGCGGCCAGCGTCGCCCAGTCATACCAGTCGGCGCCGAAGCGGTCGCCGTCGGCGTCGGCCGGGCCGCCGTGAATGAGCGTTAGCATGCGCAGGTGCCTGGCGCCCTTCTTTCCCGGAGGAAAGATGAGCACTCCCTCGATCGTTCGGCCGTCGTCGGAGTTCCACGTGTACGCCTCCCACTCCACCGGTGCGCGTTCGGCAAAGACGGGGTTGAAGTGCGTCAGCTCCGTCAACTGGTCCGGGTGTTCGGGATCGGCGGCCAGAACCACCTGCGTGGGCTTGTTGATGGTCGATTGCCGCATGACGATTGCGTTCGATTTGAGACTGGCTTGCACATCGTCGTAGCTTCCCGGCACTCCGGGCAACCTGGTGGCCTTTTCGCCGTCGACGAGGTAAAGCTGCGTCTCCAACCCCTTCAGGCCGGTGGCAATCTCGCGCCCGTCCGGCAGCAGCGCGAACTGGTCGAACGATCCGCCAAAGTCGCTGCCCAGCCGCTTCACCTTGCCGCTTTCCGGATCCATGCGGTAAAGCCGGCCCTGCACATCGGTGTACTTGCCTTCGAGCGAACCCGCCGCGGCCTGCACCAGGAAACAGATCGAACCGCTGTCGGGCGACCAGCGCAGCCCGGACTCGAGCGCGTCGTTGTGCGTGACTTGTCGCGGCTCGCCGCCTGCCGAAGCGACGAGGAACATCTCGTAGTCCGCCGGGTTCTCTTCGCGGTGATGCGGCGGCTCGGTCTCAAAAGCCACGGTTTTGCCGTCGGGAGACGGCGCAATCTCGGCAATGGCGACGGTGCTTTTTGCAATCGTCTGCGACCCCGGCGGCAACGAAGTCGCCGCTTCCGTCTCAGCGGCCTTCTTGCCGGCAGATTTCTTTTCCGCGGACTTCGTCTCTTCCGCGTTGGCCGCCTTCGGAGGCGCAACCTCCACTGCGCGTTTCAGCGCCGGCGCAATCTCCTGCTTCACCAGAACGTCGCCGCGATCCTGTTCTCGCCAGCGGATCACGTCCTTCCATTCCTCCTTTTGCGCCTCCTGCTGATCGCGCGTGAGCGGTTCGGTCACGGAATAATAGAGCGCCGACCCGTCCGGCGACCACGCGAACGCGTGCACGTCGAGATCTTCTGTATAGAGCGGCAGCGCCTCACCGCCCGCCAACGGGATCAGCCACAGCCTTTCGGCCTTGTCCGGATCGCTGTCCGGGTCGTCCTCGTCGTCGGCATCCTGGTCGCTCGGATCGCGATCGCTGACGAACGCGATCCACTTGCCGTCCGGGCTCCATTCCGGCCGATCTTCGCTGCCGGAATGCGTCAACGGCTTGAGCCCATCCTGCTTCGTCCACAGCCACAGATCGTGCCGGAAGTCGTTCGCCTTCCAGTCCGGGCTTTCTGTCGCGATGACCACGGCCGAGCCGTCGGGCGAGATCTTCGCGTCGGTGATCTCCGTCGCGTTCATGAACTCGTCGAGAGAAATGGGGCGGGACCCGGAAGCCTTTGAAGACTGCGATGAAGAAACCACTGGGGAAAGCCATAGGGAAGCAGCAAAAACCACGCAGAGGAGTCGGGGACGCATATCAGAACTATATCGTCCGGAAGCAGACGCGGCGGCGAATGGCTCTGCCGGACGAAGCCAGTTGATGCGACCGGACGTGATCCTGCTTTCGTTGGGCCGCACCAGGCGAAAGTCTGTTTTTTTGTCGGGTGCGACCGCGCGGAAACCGGCCTGCGACAGGTGTAACCTGTTTTCAGACCGCGGATTGCGAAAGTGGCGGAATTGGAAGACGCACCAGACTTAGGATCTGGCGGGGAAACCCATGGGGGTTCGAGTCCCCCCTTTCGCACCAGAACGCAACGGGTCGGTCCAACAGGACCGGCCTTTTCTTCGTGGCGCCCATCTTCGCGGAATTACGGCTGCGGATCGCTATGGGGGCAAGGCGGGTATTTGGCGCGACACGGGCTCCGGACGGGAACCCGACCCTGCCGACGGGTCCGGGATGCATATGGCACTCTGGCTGCGCGGAATGGGTTGCTTCCCGGTCCGGTATCGCGGAGTTTGGAATCCCGGCGATTGGTGTAGCCTGTTTGCACGCGGCGACCGCCTCGCGCCGGAACATGAAGCAATCCCGACCGGTGCGAAGTTCCTTCCATTGAGGGTCGAAAGGGCATATGGGTCCGGGCAAGGAGCCGACATATGCGAAACCTCTGGCTTTCTTTCTTCCATCCGCTTTCTGCTCACTTCAGGCGGAGACGGTTTTCGCAAATCCTCCGGTCTGCTCCGGAGTTTCTCTCCGGAAGAATCCTCGACCTTGGCGGGAGTATTCACTTCTGGGAAAAAGCCGGCATTGACCTCGAAGAATATGACATCACGATCCTGAACATTGCCCTGGACGGGCAATCGGCGGACATGCGGGGGGAGACGAAGTCTTCCCGCATCCTCATCTACGACGGCAATACAATTCCCTACCCGGATCTGCACTTCGACTGGGTGATCTCGAACTCTGTCATCGAACACGTGGCACTGGACCGGCGCAACCGGTTCTGTGCCGAGATCGCCAGGGTCGGCCGGAATTGCATCGTTCAAACGCCGGCTTTTGCATTTCCCCTTGAGCCCCACTTCGTCCTGCCGTTCCTGCATTGGCTTCCGCGGGAACTGGGACGGCGCCTGGCCGGGTTCGGGATTTGGGGACTATCGCACAAGATCACCCGCTCACAGGTTGACAGATACTTCGATGAAGTGAATCTGCTCCGGCTCGCCGAATTCCGGTCGTTCTTCCCCGGAGCCCAACTGATGACGGAAAGGTTCGCAGGTCTGCCGAAATCCTATGTTCTGATCCTGAAGCGGTCTTGATGGCGTCTGCACGACACCACCGGGATCGTCGACTTCGGAACGATTCCCGCGCTGTCGCGGGTGCATTTCCTGGCATTCGATTCCGTCCACGGATGGGAGACTTGCGGCAATTCCCGGGTTGCTGCGGCATTCTGAGCTTCGCGTAATGTCACTGATCCTGGCGTCGCGTCGGCCGAGATGTCGCGTCTTCGGGATTCGGTCACTCAGGAACTGCTTCGGCGTCCGGCGGGGCGACCCATGCGGGTTCGAGTCCCCCTTTCGCGCCAGAATGCAAAGGCCGGTCTTCGGACCGGCCTTTTTCGTTGCGTCAGATCCCGCGCGGCTACGGCTGAGGCTCGCTCGTGGGCACGGGAAGCTTTTGCCGGGACGCAGGCTGGGTCACGGGCTCCGAGTCCGGATCCGCCGCCTGCGCCAGGCCGGATGCGCCGCTGCCCGTCCCGCCGGACATCGCGGCCAGCTCCGACTTGCGATATTTGGGCGCACTCACGTAGCCGTGGATGTGGTTTTTGGAGATGTCGTTGATCACCACCTCGATCGGCTGCGGGGCGTCCGGCTCGTAGAACATCGCCGGCTGATAGAGATTGACATGCTTCTGCGAAAGATTGCGGTCGTCCACAATCATCGCCAGGTCGGCATACTGATGCTTCTCGTTGGCTTTTCTCAGGCTGATGCTGATGGGGCCCTCGCGCTTGAATTCCTTCGATTTCGAAATATCGAACTCGATGTAGTTGCGTTCGCCCTTCTTCTCCAGCACAACCAGCTCGTCGTGGGTGCGCGCGATCGAGCCGGTCAGCTCGGTGCGTGCGCTTAGCAGATCGCTGCGCGTCTCATCGATCGCCTTTCCCTGGGCGTCGAGCTGCGATTGCAGTTTCTTGAAGCGCGGATCCTCGGCTTTGGCGCGATGCGCCACAACCCGGTGCGTAACCGCAGCCGCGGGAGCAGGGACCGAAGGCGATGGCTTTGCCTCGTTGCTCGAAGCCAGCTCGTTCACTTGAGCGGTGAGAGCCTGCAACTGGCTTTGCGTCGAGGTGAGTTGCGCCGTCACCTGCTGATTCCGGACTTCCAGCGACTGCGCGCTGTGGTGCTCATGCACGGCATAGCCTGTGCCTGCTCCACCGATGACAACCGCCGCAACATAAGGTAAGACCCGCCTGGCAACCGGCGCCAGGGCCGGGAAACCGGAGCTTTCCATAGAGATCCTCCAGAGACGACTTCTATCTTGTCGCATGCACAACCCGTTCCAAAACCCCGAACCTCCAAGTCCTTGCCGCTGTGTGGCTTCCGCCCGACGGGTGGAGGGCGGATCGCGCAGAAAGTTCCTTGACCGGGGAATTCTTACCCGCTATCCCCCAGGCACGAAGATGCCGGGCCGGTTTAGAATGGCACCGCGTTCGAAGGCGGGAACGAGACCACCATGAACACGCGAACCCCTGCCTTGGCAGCCGTTCTTGCTCTGTGCGGCCAGGCTTTCCCCGCCGAACCTGTCAACAAGCAGGCCATTACCCCGGTTCAGGCCGAGCTGATCGCCGACCTCAACGCCCGCCTGCTCAAGGTGGGCGCAACGGTCTACGCGCGCGTCACCGTCGACTGGCGCGGAGCCGACTGCGCGCTTCGCAGCGGAGCGATTCTCGAAGCGCATGTCGTCTCGGTGGTTCCTCACACAAAAACGGTCAAGGCTTCGGAACTCGATCTCGCGTTCACCAGGGCGCAGTGCGGGCAGCCGAAGCTGGATGCTTTCGGACTGATGCTTGCGGCCATGGCGGCTCCGCAATCGGATCGCGACTACGGCATCATGAGCGACAGTCTGCCCATCATGACCGCCGGCGGACCGGCCAGCTACGGCGCCATTCTGGGAATCAAACAGTCGCAAATGGGCGCCATGATGATGCAGGACGATACCGGCATCAATGACGTGCCCACGGTTCCCCGCATGAAGATGGGCGAGGTTTCCGGAATCCGGGGAATGAAACTCGGCGTCGGCGCCGGGCCGGAGAACAGTTCCACGCTGACCATCGTCGGCCACGATGTTTCGCTGGAGAAACACACGCTGCTTCTGCTGGTTCCGGCCAGGGGGACGTACCCGCGAACGGCAATCTCATCGACTTCTGCCGATGCATCGGCGTCCGCGCCGCCGATGGCGGGCGCAGGCGCTGCTCCTGCCGGTTCCGCAAGTGCGGGGCCGGTGCCGGCCGCTTCCGGGCCCACGATCGACGACATCGATCTCTGCGCACCGCCGCAATGCAACGTGGCGCTGCCTGCGGCCAATGTGATCGATTCCGGTAAACCGGCGGAGACAGTGTCGATCCGGCAGATCGGTTATGCGCCACGCCCGCAGCGGGTGACCGACAGCTTCGACAACGACGAAGCGCTGGCCTGGCTGGGCCCGAAGGAACTGCTGGTCGCGTTCAATCCGCATATCCTCGCGCCGCGTCGGCTGCTGGGCAAGTCCGGCTGGACGCTGCGGGTGATCCGCGCCGCGCTGATCGATCCCAAAACACGGCGCGTCACACGGACCGTCGATTGGGACCTGCCGGACGATGGGCAGTATTTGTGGTCGCTGGCCGACGGACGCGTGCTGGTCCACGCCGGCTCCGAGTTGCGCGTCTACGGCGAGGGACTCAGGATCGACAAGCGTGTCCCCCTCGATGGGCCGCTGGCATTCGTCCGCGTGACGCCGGACAAGAGCTTCGTGGTAATTGGAGTAATGCACGAACGCCACACGCCCGAACTCCATGCCGCCCTGCGTGAGAGCCTGGGCGCCGAACCGGAAGAAGACGTCGCGGTGACGGTGCTGAATCGCGAATTCGAAAAGATTGCGCAATCGTCGGCGCGCTCTCACCTGACGCCCCCTACGCTTCTCGACGAGGGGCAGGCGCACATGCTGGCCGGACCCGACATGCGCTTCCGGATTGCCATGCGCACCTGGGAGGGCCTCGATGCGACGATTGCACGGTTCCGGTCGAGTTGCGCGCCGGAGCTTTCGAGTCTCGCTCCGGACTTGCTGTTTCTGGTGAGTTGCGCGAAACAGACCCAGGGAACTGAATACCGCATCCTGCGAACCAACGGAAATCCCGAGTTGCGCGGACTCGCGAATCTCAACGCCTGCGGACTGGGCGCGCAAGCCAGCGCCGACGGACAGGAGTTCGTCGTGAAGACCGTTCAGTCCGGCATTGCGATGACTCCGGGAGCGCTGTTCAGCGGCAACGACCTCACGTCGGAAGAGTTGGGAGTCTATCGCGCAAAGGATGGCAAGCGCGTGTTCGCGGCGCGCGTTGGTGCTCCCTCCACCAGCCGCGATGGATTCGCACTGTCGAATGACGGATCGGAACTTGCGGTGATGACCCGCGACCAGATCGCGATTTTCTCCGTGCCGCGCAAGTGATTGGCGGCTCGGCTCGCTGCATCGGGCGAGCAAGCTGCTCGGATTTCGAGCCCGGAGACTTCGCGAATTTCCGCCCGCGCGCCTGCCGTCGCGCGCCGGAAAGCGATTGTCTTCAGCTCGAAGGGCGCAAGCGCGACCGTATGATCGAGCGCGAGCCGCGAGCTTTTGAGCGTGGCCGTGGTTCGATTCCCCGATCGTTCCTGAAGGCGGATGATTGTCTCCTCCGGCGCGCTCTCCGCCCGCTTGATGGCCAGCACCCATACATTGGCGGGTTCGATTTCAAGCCACCACTGTTCCCATGGCGCCGCGCCCTTGTGCGCGGAGTCCAGAACGTATTCGGCCGGCGTCTGCAGCTCTTCGGCCAAACGGTCAAGGCCGAGCCCGACATGAGGGCCGCGGGCGCACTTGATCCAGAAGGTGCGCTCCTGCCGGCCCTGGTCCTGCCAGGCGTGGTTGTCGTTCTGGGGGACTTTGTTCGGATTATGGCGCGCATAAGGCGCTGAGCGGATGAGAATGGTGCGGAACAGACCATCCAGGCAATCGTAACTGTAACTCTGCCTGTTCAGAATGGCGACGGTATAGTCCACACCTCCGATCGCGCCCTGCACCGCGCCCCAGTCCTGGTACGGTTCTTCGTTGCCATTCACCGCTCGTTCGATGATGGCGCCCGGCACTTTGGCGAAAACGCGCGGGCCGCCCAATGCGGTCGGGATTTCGAGCTTGAGGATCTGCTCGCGCTCGCGCCAGTCGATCACGAAGCGCAGCTCGACGAAATCCAGCCCGGCAAACTGCGCGATGTCGAGGACGATCTCCGAGTCCTGCCAACGGGCGCGCTGCCGGGTGACACGAGTTACGGGACCGTCCTCGACGACGGTCGACGAAACAAATGTCGGCCGGCCGATCTCGTCGCGGAAGCTGTCGATTCCATGCGCCCAGGTATCGCTGGTGTCGCGGATGGCTACCAGGCCGATCGGCCTTGTCAGAAGCTCCGTACCATCCGCGGCTCTCAGCGAGGTTATGCCGGGAGCCGAATCGGAAATGGCGAAGAAGTCCTTGTAACTCGCAGGGGCCGGCAGATCTCCGTGACTCAGCTCGAAGACCTTGTAGCCGCAGGCGGGCAGCTCGACCCACGCCGACAGTCGCGGATAGAAGTTCGTCATGCTCGCCGACGGCCGCCATTGAACCGGAATCGTGGTTCCATCCCTGGCCGCGAGATGAGTAACAGGTGAGTTGCCCGACGGATTGCGCTCGGCATAACACTCGAGAAGCGCCGTCCGCTTCCACGGAAGCGGATTGAAGAGAAAGACCGCGCCTTCTTTCACGGCGCTCGTGTCAACCTGTTTGGCCATCGCCTCGAGCGCGCTGACCTTCGCCGTCTGCGCCACTTCGCAGGCATAGCCCACGCTGTCGCGCACGTCCTGATAGTCGGAGTAGAGCGATGTGCCGGCCATCATGTCGTGAAACTGGCAGAAGAGCACCTTCCACCATGAATCCGCGAACGGCTCGGCCGGATAGCTTCGACCCATGGTCCGGCTCGCCATCAGCAGGATGGTTTCGGATTCGGCCAGGGAACGCTCCGCGCGGCGGTTAAGATATTTCTCGTCCCCGTTGGCGGAGTAACATCCGCGCGAGTGATGCTGTAACTCGGTTTTCACGGTTGGGAGAGACGCAAATGCCGGCGACTTCCCGACTGCGGCGAAAAAGTTACCCAGCGTGCTGAAGCGCAGCTCGGGCAGCGACGCATCCTTCTGCATTTCGAGAATCTGCCGGATCTGCTCTTTGGTGACCGCGCCGCCGTGGTCGCCCACTCCGAGATAGAAAACGCCGTGATCGAAGCCCGGCGCGAAGGCCCCGTCCGCTGCCTGGCGAATCAGATTCGCATCCGCATCGTAATCGCGCCAGATACGCGAAACCAGCACGCGCGACCCATCGGGAGCTTCCCACCAGAACAGGAGCGGGAGCTTCATCTCGTGTTCCTGCGGGCGCATGAAGGCGTAGTAGCCGTAGCCGGCGTGTTTCAGGATCGCCGGCAGGCCCGCGGCGTGGCCGAACGAATCGGGGTTGAAGCCGATCTTCACGTCCACGCCCAGCACTCGCTGGCAATATCGCTTGCCGTAGAGCGAGTGCCGGACAAAGCTCTCGGCCGCCGGAATGTTGCAGTCGGGCTCGACCGGCCAGCCGCCCACAACCTCCCACCGGCCCTCGTGAATGCGCGCGCGAATTTCGTCGAGCATCGCCGGATCGGCGTTTTCCACCCAGCGATAATGCGCCGAGGAAGAATGCGTGTAGCAGAAGCCCGGCGTTTCGCTCATGCGATTCAGGGCGCTGCGAAACGTTGTCAGCACTGTGTCGGAGCCTTCGCGCCACGGCCAAAGCCAGGCGGCGTCAATATGCGAGTGGCCGATGATGTGCAGGACCTTGCGGCTGTTCCGGGCGGATTCCGGAGCAGCTTGCCGGGAGAAACCCCGCGTAGCCGCGGAAGCACTCGCAGCGGCCGCGCCTCGCACCACGAATTCGCGCCGCGTCCATCCGCGGTTTTCCTGGCTCATCTCCTCCCCCTCGAAGCCGCGCCGATTTCTCCGCACACACATGGCGGGGCCAACACAGGAGAATAGAGCATTCGGGCGGTTCCGCGGTTCCTGCCCCCGGTTTTCGAGCGTCGTCCGGGGCGGCTGGCTACGGCGAGACATTCCGTATCTGTGGAACCGCATTGGAGTAAGCTGGTGGAATCATGAGCCCGAACGTGCAGCAGCCGCAGGTGAATGTCGTTCAGACCGCCGACTATCGGGAGAGCTACGCCAACAGCGTGCAGGTGCGGGTGAGCGTGTGGGACTTCCAGCTCACCTTCGGCCTGGCCTCGAGCGAGAGCCCCGACCAGGTCACCATCCGCAATCACCAGGGAATCTTCCTTAGCCCGCAACAGGCCAAGGCGCTGCTGAACGTGCTGGGCCAGAACGTTGCCCAGTACGAGCAGGCCTTTGGCGCTCTGAGCCTCGAACCGCAGAGCCACAACTTCCCCCACGGGCCGGTGAACTAGGGAACAGGGATCAGGAACCAGGGAACAGGACGCGCCGTTCCGCCACAGAAGCCGATGCAGCCCGTTCCCTGCGCATACGCTGATTGAAGGTCTTCCCGGGGAAGGAGCGAGCCGTTGCACGCCAGACGACGATTCATGCAGCCGCGGCTCGACGCGCCTCTGCCGCTGTGGATGATCTTTCCCGTCATCTTCGCGGCGCTCTATGCCAGCCACTTTTCCCTGCTGCGTCTGCCTTACTACTGGGATGAAGCCGGTTACTATATTCCCGCCGCCTGGGATTTCTTTCGCACCGGCTCGCTGATTCCCGTTACCACCCTCTCGAACGCCCATCCGCCGCTGCCCAGCATCTATCTTGCCCTCTGGTGGAAAGCGTCGGGCTTTCTGCCCGAAGTCACGCGCGAAGCCGTGCTGATCGTTGCATCCTTCGGCCTGCTGGCCGTCTGGCGCCTGTCCATGCGCGTCAACGGCTCGCCCATCGTTGCCTTCTGGACCGTTGTCCTCACCGCCCTTTATCCCGTCTGGTTCTCGCAAAGCTCGCTGGCGCATGGAGACATCTTTGCCGCCGCGGGCACGCTGTGGGGGCTGGTCTATGCGCTGCCCGAGCGCAACCGGAATCCCTCCGCCGCCGCCGTCTGGTTCGCCGCGGCTGCACTGTGCAAGGAAACCGCCATCGCCATCCCTCTCACGCTCGCCGTGGTGAGTTTTGGCGCGGGATTTCGCGTGTTTTCGCCCGCGCGCTTGCGGCTGTGGCGCGAGGCGGCGTGGCTTGCAGGCAGCGTCCTGCCGCTTGCGGCCTGGTACGCGTATCACTACGCGAAAACCGGCTTTGTCTTTGGAAACCCCCAGTATGTCCACTACAACGCCGAGGCCACGCTGGAACCGATCCGGATTCTCGCCGCTTTCGGTCACCGGGTGCTGCACCTGACCGCGCACATGAACCTGTTCGTGCCCGTTCTCATGACCTTCGCCGCGCTTCTGCTCAAGCCGCGGCTCGACGCCGATGGTCACGAGCGCAGCGGCGTCAGCCAGCCGGTGCAACGGCGCATCATTCTGCTGCTGCTGGTCAACGCGCTCGAATTCAGCGTTCTCGGCGGCGCGCTGCTCACCCGCTATCTGCTGCCCATGTATCCGCTGGTGCTGCTCATGGCCGTCTCGACGTTTCACCGCCGCGTGCCCGCCTGGCAGGGACTGGCCGTCTTCTCCGCGGCAGCTTTCGTTGTGGGACTCTTTGTCAATCCGCCCTACCGCTTCGCGCCCGAGGACAATCTGGCCTACGCCCGCGTCATTCGCCTGCACATGGCCGGCATCGAGCAATTGAATGCCCGTTTTCGCGGCGCCACCGTGCTGTCGGCCTGGCCCATGAGCGACGAGCTCAGCCGGTCCGAGCTTGGCTACGTCGACGAACCGTACAAAGTCTTCCGCCTCGAGGACTTCACGCCCGCGGAGATCGCCCGGGCTGCCGCCGAGCCGCAGGCATACTCTGCCGGGCTGGTCTTTTCCACCAAATACGATCCCCCCACGATCGGTCTCAGCCTCGGTCCCGCCAGCGAAGCCCTCGACGAACAATACTTCGGGCTGCACCACGATCTCCCGCCGGAGGCCATCGCCGCGGCCCTCCACGGCTCCGTGCTGTGGAAGAAGCAGGACCGGGGCCAGTGGATCGCGCTGATCGGATTCAGCCGTTGATTCGATTCGCAACCGCGCATGGGCCGCCAAAACCATCAAGGCACGTGCGTAACCGTCGCCTTGTGCCGCAAACGCCTATAATTTTCCTGTCGTGCTCACTTTATTTTCATGCGCAAGACGCCTTTCGAGCCGTCTTGCGACCCGGTGGCTCCTGAGCCTGGTGTGCTTTCTGACCGCGGCATTGCCCGCCACCGCGCAATCGTCTTCCGACAGCGCTCCTGAAGCCGCCGTGCGCAACTCCGGCCGCATCCTGCTCGTGCTGCCCTTCGACAACCGCACCGGCCAGCCCAACCTCGAGTGGATCCGCGAGGCGGCGCCGGAGCTGCTGGGCAGCCGTTTCTCGTCGGCGGGGTTTTCGCCCATGAGCCGCGAAGACCGGCTCTATGCCCTCGATCACCTCGGCCTTCCCGAGGGCTTTCAGCCTTCGCGGGCCAGCTCCCTCAAGCTGGCGCAAACGCTCGACGCCGATTCCATCGTCGTGGGCAGCTACTGGACCGATGCTTCCGGCCTGGTCGCCGAGGCCCAGGTCGTGGATGTGCCCCACCTGCGTATGAGCCAGCCGGTCACCGAGCGCGGGCAGATGCAGGACCTGGTCGCCATCTTCGACTCGCTGGCCTGGAAGCTCACCCGCCAGCTCGATCCCGGCTTCAACGTGGCCGAACAGACCTTTATCGCCGCCGGCGCCGGCCTGCGTCTCGACGCCTTCGAGCAGTACATTCGCGGCATTACCGAGCCCGACCAGGCCGAACGGCTGCGGCACCTGAACCAGGCCGTCAAGCTCAGCCCCGATTACAGCCAGGCCTGGATGGCGCTCGGCCGCGAGGACTACAACGGCCAGCAATTCGACCAGGCCGCCGCCGCTTTTGCCAGAGTGGTACACAACGATCCCGATGCCCTCGAGGCCGGATTCTATCGGGGGCTTTCCCTGCTCTACTCGGGCGACTACGCGCAATCGGAAAAGGCGTTTGCCGATGTGGCGCGCGTGCTTCCGCTGGCCGAAGTCGTCAACAACGAGGGCGTCGCCCTGAGCCGCAGCGGCCGCGACGGCATCGCCTTCTATCGCCAGGCGGAGACCTCGGACCCCCGCGCACCCGACTATCACTTCAACATCGCCGTCAGCCTGAAGCGCCAGGGGGACGAAACCGGCGCCGAGGCTGAGCTGGCCCAGTGCCTGCGGCTCCGCCCTGGCGACACCGAAGCCCAGGCTCTCGAACGCGCGTGGAAGGCTCCGCCAGGAACCTTGCCGGATGACAACGAAGTCCGTCCCGATCCTCTCGAACGGATCGAGCGCCGCTTTGACGCCGCGGCTTTCCGCCAGGCCGCGCAGATGCTCGACCAGATGGATGCGGCCCGCCTGGCCGCTCTGACGCCCGCCGAGCGGGCACGAACACTCGCCAGCCAGGCCCAGACCTATCTCGACCGCGGCCTGCTGCTCGAAGCCGAGCGGCTCTGCCAGGACGCCGTCGCTGCCGATGGCTCGTCGGCCGAGGGGCACGCCGGCCTGGCCGAGGTTCGCGAACGGGCCGGTGACGCCGACGACGCGCGCAAGGAGGCGCGCGCGGCCCTGGACATCGCTCCCTCCGTGCAGGCGCATCTCGTCCTGGGCAGGCTCGATCTGACCGAGAATCACCTGAGCGACGCCGAGAGCGAAGCCGGCGAGGCGCTCAAGCTCGACCCGGCCAGCCGCCCGGCCGCTGAGTTGCGCCGAGCGATCCAGTCCCGCCAGGCGCCAAAGCCTTGATTTGTGATTCAGGACACTTGGGCCGGATCGGTCTCTGGGCGACAATGGAACTGTCCATGCGAAGAAAGGTCGAATTCGCGCTCCGATCGGCAATGGGTCTGGTGGCGCTGGTGTGCGCGGCAGCCGCGCCTGCCCGCGCCGCGCAGCCTCTCGTCGTCGAGATGGTCCTCGACGACACGATCCAGCCGGTGAGCGCCGGGGAACTGAGCCGTGCCATCGCCAAGGCCAACGCCGACGGCGCCCAGGCGCTGCTCATCGAGATGAATACTCCCGGCGGCTTGCTCGAATCGATGCGCGCCATGGTCGGCGACATCCTTGCTTCCCGCGTTCCCATCATCATTTACGTCGCCCCGGCCGGCGCCCGCGCGGGCTCGGCGGGGTTCTTCCTGCTCGAAGCCGCCGACGTTGCCGCCATGGCGCCGGGGACCAACGCCGGTGCGGCGCACGTGGTTTCCATGATCGGCAAGCCCGACCAGACCGAGATGCAGAAGATCGAGAACGATGCCGAGGCGTTGCTTCGTTCCTGCGTTTCGCGGCGTGGCCGCAATGTCGATGCAGCCGTGGCCGCCGCCGCGTCGTCGCATTCCTACACCGCCGAGGAGGCGCTGCAACAGCACATCATCGACGTCGAGGCTTCGGATGAGAACCAGCTCTTTTCCGAGCTCGAGGGCCGCACCATCACGCGCCTGAACGGCGACAAGCAGGTGCTGCATTTGTCCGGCGCGCGAATCGATCTGCTCAAGCCCACTCTGCGCGACCAGTTGCTCACCTGGCTTGTCGATCCCAATATCGCCCTGCTGCTGCTGGTCCTCGGGGCGCTGCTCATCTATCTCGAATTCAATTCGCCCGGCACCATCGTTCCCGGCACGCTGGGCACGCTGATGGTGCTGCTCGGCATCTTCGGGCTGAATCTGCTTCCCATTCGCTATACGGCCGTCCTGCTGCTCATCGCCGCCGTTGTGCTTCTCATGCTCGAGGCCAAGTTCGGCGGTCACGGCGCGCTGGCCATTGCGGGTATCGTCTGCCTGGCCTTCGGCATGCTCACGCTGGTGGCCGCGCCGGTGCCGGAACTCGCCGTCAACCCGGCTCTGGCCATTGCCGTTGCCGCCGCCTTCGGCGCGATTACGTTCTTCCTGGTTCGCCTTGTGGTGCGCGCGCGGAGGAGAAAACATCTCCTCGGCGCCGACGCGTTGGTCGGCAGCCGCGCATCGGCCATGGAGATGCTTGATCCCGAGGGCCATGTGCTGGTGGAAGGCGAAATCTGGCGGGCGGTGGCCTCCGAACCGGTGCAAAAGGGCGCGACCCTGCGCGTGGTCGGCCACGAGCAGTATCTGCTGCATGTTGCCCCGGTCGATGCACCCAGGCTTCCAGGCACTGCCTCATAAGTGCTTGGGGAGTACAATCCCTGCTGAGTGAGGGACCGCCCATGTCCGACCTGCCTATCCCGATTCTCGTTTTCCTTGCCATCGTGGTTCTCTACCTGCTCAACTCCATCAAGATTCTGCGCGACTACGAGCGCGCCGTCATCTTCCGGCTGGGACGCGCCTTGCCGACGCCGAAGGGCCCGGGCATCATCCTTGTCTTCCGCCCGTTCGACCAGATGGTGCGCATCTCGCTGCGCCAGGAAGTGCTCGAAGTTCCGCCCCAGGACGTGATCACCCGCGACAACGTCACCATCAAGGTGAACGCCGTTGTCACGCTGTACGTCGTCGAACCCAACTCCGCCGCCATCAAGGTGTCGAATTACGTCTACCAGACTTCGCAGTTCGCGCAGACCACGCTGCGCTCGGTGCTGGGCGAGGTGGAGCTGGATGAGGTGCTGAGCCATCGCGACAAGCTGAACCTGCGCATCCAGACCATCATCGACCAGCGCACCGAACCGTTCGGCGTCAAGGTCGTTTCCGTCGAAGTGAAGCAGGTGGACCTGCCCGAGCAGATGACCCGCGCCATGGCCAAGCAGGCCGAGGCCGCGCGCGAAGCCCGCGCAAAGATTATCCACGCCGAAGGCGAGTTCAATGCGGCGAAAATGCTCGTCGACGCTGCCCGTCAGCTATCCGCCGAGCCCATCACGCTGCAGTTGCGCTATCTGCAGACGCTCACCGAGATCGGCGTCGAGAAGAACACCACCATCATCTTCCCGTTGCCGGTCGAGTTCCTCTCCCTGTTGAACAAGATTGTGGTCTCGGCAAAACCCGCGGCGGAGACGCAGTAAACTGGAAGTGAAGGCGGCGGCGCAATCGCCGCAGGCAGTTCGGCAGCAGACGTCTTCGGGAGGGTTCGGACTTCACAGGTCAGGGAGGGCTTTGTAAAAGGGCACGACTTTAGTCGCGCCAGACAAATCCTCTCTCTTCGATATTTCTTGCGGGCTTCAGCCCGCGAGAAAGCGGCCTTCATGAGTTTTTCGGCAGCCAGTTCGGCTCGTACGCCGATTTGCCCCGGGAAGCCCGGGGCTTTCGCCCCCGAAGGAAACCAACCCGCGATTGCCCGACGCCTGCCATCGGAAAGGGAGCGTCGTTCTGTGCGCATCATAGCCGCTCAGGGACGGCGAACAGAGTGCTGAGATGAGGCAGGTCTTCGATTCGCGCGAGATCGACGAGGCCGAGCGCGGCCGCGAGACCGAGTTGACGTTGGGCGCAACCGGCCTGCTGGCCATCGGCTTCGGCCTGATCCTGCTGTGCGGTCTCTTTTTCGGCTTCGGCTACTCTGTCGGCCATCGCAACCCGGTGGAATCGGCCGGAGCGCTCCAGAAAGCTCAGCCGGCGGGATCGCCGTCCGTCGCTGCCGGCTCACAGCCCAAGCCGTCTCCGGCGCCGGCTCCGGCCACGGCTGCGGGCCCGTCCGATTCGGCCGCGCAAAGTCAGGCCTCAACCGATCCGGATGGCGATGTGGTTTCGAATCCGGCGCTGAATCCGCCGTCGGGCGCAGCCTCCGCTCCGCAACCTGCGGGTTCGGCGCCTGCCAACCCGGCGACGGTCAGGCCTGCGATGCCGCCCCAGACCATGCAGCCCCCGGCGGCTCCTTTTGCGGGCACGCCCGCGTCCCCGGCGGTTCGCTACATGGTGCAGATCGCCGCCGTTTCGCACGCCGAGGACGCCAGCGTGCTGACCAACGCCCTGCTCCGCCGCGGCTACGCCGTCACCGCGCGCCGCGACCCCGCCGACAACCTCATCCACGTGCAGGTGGGTCCGTTTTTCGACGCCAACGCCGCCAATGCCATGCGCCTCAAGCTGCTCAACGACGGGTATAACGCCATCGTCGAGCCGTAGCGCAACATAGCGCGAAAGATCTGCCCCGAAAACAGCTTTCGCCAGCCCCTCAGCTTGTCGTCCTGAGCCGAAGGCGAAGGATCCGCGGTTGTACTTTCATGCTCTCGGGTGGAACCCCATTCCATCCCCGACTGCGGCTCGTCCTGCGGTTCGTCCTCACGCGCATTCCTGGCGAAGCGAACCAGGTTTCTTGCATCCGCTTGCAAAACAAATCCGCATGGCGAAGCTCATTGGGCTCTCATCCACTCTGGCAGCCCGCCCGCAATCGCCGCTCGCACCGCTTCCATCAGCTCTTCGCGCGAAGCGAAGTCGCGCGGCCACAGCGGCGGATGAAAGACGATATGCGCCGTGCCGGGGCGGATGCGCAGGCTGCCCTTGGCCATCATCGATTCGGCGCCATGGATCGAGATCGGTACGCACGGCGCGCCGCTCTCCATCGCCAGGTAAAACGGCCCTCGCTTGAAGGGCAGCATGCGGCCGTCGCGCGAACGCGTGCCCTCGACAAAGATGATCAGGTGGAATCCCTTTTCCATGACTCTCCTGGCCATGGCATTGCTCTCCTGCGCGCTCTCCACGCGCCCGTCCCGGTCCACGGGGACAAAATCGGCGAGACGCAGGCAGGCGCCGAAGACCGGAATCTTCGTCAGCGATCGCTTGAGAAAAGCCGAAGTGCGCCCCGGCAGCTTCGGAATTACGCATGGCGGATCGAGATTGGAGACATGGTTCGACATGAAAAGACACGCCGCGTCCTTTGGCACGAGATCGAGGCCCGTGGATTCGACGCGCACCCGCGCCAGCCACAGAGCCAGGCGAACAATCGCCATGGAAGCGTAGTAGAGTGCGTTGGCGCTGCGCGAAATCATCGTCCAGGGGATGAGGACGAGCGCCGTCGGCGCGCCCAGCACGAGGATCGTGGCCAGAAATGCGAAGGAGGAGACCATCTGGGAATCCGCGCTCAGGTTCCGGGCTGTTTGATCCGCGCGGGAAGTTTCTCATAGATCCCGTCGAAACCGCCATTGGAGAGGATGGCAACGACGTCGCCCGGCGCCAGTTGCGGAGCAATCGCGTCGACGATCGCATCGGCGCCGGGATGCAACTCGGCCGCGGCGCCCACGGCGTTCAGCGCAGCGATCACCTCTTCCGGATGCAGCCGCTCGTTCTCGGGAATCCGCTCCTGCTGATAGACGCCGGCCAGCACCACGCGATCGGCCAGGCGCAAGCTCTCGATCAGATCGCCCTCCAGCACCTTGCGCCGCAGCGTATTCGACCGCGGCTCCAGCACCGCCCAGAGCCGCGACTGCGGATAGACCGACCGCAGCGCGCGCAGCGTTTCGCGAATCGCCGTGGGATGATGCGCAAAATCCTCGATAATTGTGATCCCGCGAATCTCGGCACGCACTTCAAGCCGCCGCTTCACGCTTTTGAAAGTCGCGAGCGCCTCTCGAATCGCCTCCTTGGCGATTCCCTGCCCCGCCGCCAGCGCGGCCGCGGCCGTGGCATTCAGCGCGTTGTGCTCGCCGGCCATGCGCATTTCGAGCTCGGCCCACAGCGCGCTTCCACGCCACAATTCCCAGCAACTCAGGTTGCCGGCATGGCGCAGCTTCGCGATCCGCCACTCCGCTGCATCGCTGAACCCGTACCGCTCCACGCGGCACAGCGCCCGCGATACGCATTCCGTCACGTTGGCGCTGCCGTCATAGGCCACGATGAGCCCGCGACGCGGAATGAGGTTCACCAGCCGCTTGAATGCCGTCTTCACCGCTTCAAGATCGGCGTAAATATCGGCGTGGTCGAACTCCACGTGGGTCAGGATCAGCGCATCGGGAAAGTAATGCAGGAATTTCGGCCCTTTGTCGAAGAACGCCGTATCGTATTCGTCGCCCTCTGCGATGAAAGTCCGCGTTGGCCGCAACTGAAAGCTGGTTCCGAAGTTTTCCGCCACGCCGCCGATGAGAAACGACGGCTCCCATGCCGGATCCTCGTGCGCGGCCACCTGATAAATCCACGACAGCAAGCTTGTCGTAGTCGTCTTGCCGTGCGTCCCGGCAACAACCAGCGGCTCTCGCCCGCGAAGAAACTCGTCGCGAAGAAGAGCAGCCATCGAGGTGAACGGGATGCGCTCGTCGAGCACCCGTTCCACTTCCGGATTGCCCCGCGAAAGCGCATTGCCGATCACAACAAGGTCCGGCCGCGGGTCGAGATTCGATTCGCTGTACGGTTCCATCACCGGGATACCCGTCTCGCGCAACTGATCGCTCATGGGCGGATACGCCGCCTTGTCCGATCCGGTGATGCGGTGACCCTGCAATTGCAGAAGACCTGCGAGTGATGCCATCGCCGTGCCGCAGATGCCGCTCAGGTGAATGTGCTTTGCTTGCGCCGCCGGGCCGCTCATGGCGCCACCGCCGGTTCCAGCAGACGCAGTTCGGGCGGGTCCTGCGCAATCAGCTCGGCCTCGACGCCGAAGGTCAGGGTCACGTTTCCGTGCGAGACATGGCCGCTGCGCAGACCGATGGCAACAGGCCCATCGAAATCCTCGAACGCGCGCAGGATCACCTGTTCGAGCAGTTGCGGCGCGGCCCCCGGCGAGGCACACTCGAGCATCTCGCCAAAGACGATTCCCTTCAACCCCTCCAGCTTGCCCGCGCTCCTCAATTGCCACAACATGCGATCGATCTGGTAGGGCTTTGCGCCGGTATCTTCGAGAAAAAGCAGCTTGCCTTCCGTCGCCGGCTCCCAGGGAGTGCCCAGAAGCGAAACCAGGATTGACAGGCAGCCGCCGTAGAGAATCCCGCGCGCCGCGCCGTCCCTCAACGCGCGCAAGCCTTCGGCGGAGCCCAGACTGTACGGCTTGCCTTCCAGCGCGGATTGAAAGCTGGCCCGATGAACACCGTTCTTCGATGCGAAATCCGCCGCCACCATGGGTCCGTGAAACGCAGGCAGCCCGAGGCGGTCGAGAAAGAGCAGTTGCGCGCCGGTCAGGTCGCTGTAGGCGAAGAACGGCTTGGGGCGGAGGCCGAACCGCTCCAGGTCCAGCTCGCCGAGCAGGTAGTTGGAGCCGTAGCCGCCGCGCAGGCACATGACGAAACTTGTACCCTCATCCGCAAACGCTTGGTGTAAATCGTCGAGCCGCTGGCGAGGGGTCCCGGCAAAGAAGAGCGGTCCGCGCACGTGACTATGCTCGGCCGGCCTGGGAACGAAACCGGCCTCGCGCAGCGCCTCAAATCCGTTCAGAACGCGATCGGGGTTCGCAAACGAAGCCGGTGCAACCACACTCACGCCCGCGCCGGTCTCCACCGCCGGCGGTTTGAGCAATCGCGGCGCGCTCACCACGCCTCGCCCACGGCGATCATCGCCGCCGGTCCGCTGAGCTTCAGCTCCTTGCCCGCGCCGGGCCAATCTGCCGTCTGCACGCCCCCGGGAGCGACGACCCGGAGCGGCGATTGACAACCATGGAACGCGATCGCGGCCACGGCCGCGGCGCTTGCGCCGGTGCCGGACGACAGCGTCGGTCCCACGCCGCGCTCGAAGATGCGGATTTCGATTTCCTGCCGATTCACGACGCGCAGAATCTCGACATTGCTCCGATGCGGAAAATCGGGATGATTGCAGATCTCCTCGCCGACGGACTGCCACGACCGGCCGGCAACGGAAAACTCCGCATCTTTGACCGCGATGACGAAGTGCGGATTGCCCATCGAGACCTCGGTGCCAGAGATCCGCGGTCCGCCGGAAAGGATTACGGTGCGCGGCGCGTATTGCGGCACGCCCATGCCGGCGCCGATTTCGATCGCGTTGACGCCGGCCGCGCCCACGGATTCGATGCGGCAAATGCGCAGCCCGGCGCCGGTCTCGATGCGCATCTCGTCGCCGGCGCGCGCGTCCATCCTGAGCGCCATCCACGCGGCCACGCAGCGCGTGCCGTTGCCGCTGATTTCGGCCGCCGATCCGTCGGCGTTATGCAGTGCGATGTGGCCGGCGCAGATTCCCGTCCAGCGGAAAAACTCCACGCCGTCGGCGCCCACGCCGGTCGAGCGCGCGCACAGCCGCCGCGCCAGCTCCGCGCGGTCGAAGTCTTTGGCGTCTTCTTCGCCCACGATCAGGAAATCGTTGCCGCAGGCGTGGGCCTTGGTGAACGGAATCAATCTTCCTCCGGATCGCGAAAGGTCAACAGCGCGTCGATCTCGGGCTCCGCCAGAAGTTTGGTGTAAAGTTTTTCGTGCTCCCTTTTGGTGGCGGTCAATCCGAAACTGACGCGCTGCAGTTCGCCGATCGCATCGCGCTCCACATCCGTCAGCCGTTCGCCCGCCCGGTCCATGGCGTCGAGAATCGACTCCAGCATGCGCGTCTGGTCGTGGCCGCGCGCCTCGTAGATTCGCGTGTAAGCCTTCAGGCTGGCGCGACGCTCCAGAAAGCCGACCACCTGCAGCGACACAATCACGATCACCGCAGCCATAACCGCCGCTGCATACAAGCCCGCGCCGCAGGCCATGCCCACCGACGCGACCACCCAGATGCTCGCCGCGCTGGTCAGGCCGCTGACGCGGCTGCGGTTGTGCAAGATCACGCCCGCGCCCAGAAATCCGATCCCCTGGACGATGTTCGACGCCACGCGGCCCTTGTCGGGATTGCCGTCTCCTGCGAGCACCGCCGAAAGCAGGGTGAAAAACGCGCTGCCCAGGCAAATAAGAAGATTGGTGCGCACACCGGCTGCTTTGCGGCTGGCTTCACGCTCGATTCCGATCAGCGCGCCGAGCAGGCCGGCCACCAGAAGGCGGCCGATCGCGCCATTCACGACCCCGATCTGCTGCAGCCGGCTGAAGTAGAGTGGTTGCGCCAGGAGTGCCAGAGCCGCGTTCATCATGCCCGATGCTATCACCGCGCGGGCGCGCTTGTTGAGACGGGAGTATCGGAGACGTAAAGTGTTCCCGAGGGCTGGCCGGGCGCCCGGAAGCGAACGGCTTCGCTGAGGCCGTCGGGATGCCGCTTCACGGCCTCGGCGATCTCGTCGCCGTCGAACGCCAGCACCAGCGCCGCGTGCCCGGAAGGCGACGCCAGCGCCGCGCGGTAGAACTCCTTGTCGCTTTCGTTGATCGTCTGGCGCAGGGGAATCCCGGTGAGCGCGACAATCTGCGGGTACCGGGATGTGTCCATCAGCACCATGCCGCCGGGCCGCGCGGCCAGCAGCGCACGCAGCGCTGCCGGGATGACCTGCTCGTATTGCCGGCGCGCTGCGTAGTTCTTCTCGCCTTCGACGTAACAAAGCGGATGCTCGCGCAGCACCTGCCAGGCATTGAGTCCAGCCAAAGCCAGGAGCAATGCCGCGGCGGCCGCAAGCCAGCGCGGCCTGAAGGCTCGCACGACGGCAAGAGCAAGATGCGCGGCGCAGCCCAGGCCCAGCGCCAGCGCGGGCAGGAGTTCCAGCCCGTAGCGCGTGTTGTACCACGAGTGCGGCCACCACGGCGGAATGAAGATGGGCACCGACGCAAAGGCCACGGCGTAGGCATAGAATGGCGCCGGCAGCCAAAGCAGCAGCGTCCACAAAAAGCCGCGCGTGCGGGCGATGAGCCATCCCCATGCCATGCCGGGGACGCAGAGCGCGAGCACGACGTTGCCCCACGCTGCCGCTACGGCATCCATCTCGGAGACTTTGACGAAGAAGAGGAGTCCGACCCACGGGTTGTGCCAGCCGGGATGCGGCGGCCATCCTGGCGCCGTCCGCAACTCGATGGCTTTTGCCGAATAAGGACCGCGCGCAAACGTGAGCCAGTCGCCGAAAACCGCTGCGTTGTAGACGAACCAGACGATCGGAGCCGCTGCCAGCAGAACGCTGGCCCACCAGAAGGCGCGCGAGCGCAATTCGCCGTGCCGCACTAGCGCCACGCCGATTCCCGTCCATGCCAGCAGCGCCATCGCCCAGCCGTCGTAGCGCGTGAACACCGCCGCGATCAGAACCGCGGCAATCTTCCACAGCAATCGGTTGGCTCGCGAATTTGCGGAAGAATACCCGGAATCCGGTTTCTCGCGGGCTGAAGCCCGCTCGGAATTCAGGTCCGAAGGGCTTTGACCGGCACGGCTGATGCCCTGCCCTTTCAAGGCAACGCGGGAATCGCCTGTCTCCGGGTCCTTCTGCGCTCCCGAGGCGCCGGCTTCATCGGGATCGTCGAATTCGGGATCGAAGCAGCCGCTCCACTCCACCAGCCATACGACCGCCCAGATCATCTCGCAGACAAACAACGGCTCGGTCATCGCCGTGGTCTGCATATACAGCAGGTTCGGGTTCAGCGCCAAAAAAGCCAGCGCCAGCGCGGATTCGGCCCGGCCCAGCCATCGGCGGGCCAGCCGGTAAATCCCGGCGCAGGAAAAAACATAAGCCAGCGCCGAGGGAATTACTCCGGCAAATCCGTTTGCCCACCATGCATAGACCGCAACGAAGGGAACCAGCAGAAGATGCGGCAACGGCAGCCACACCGAGCCGAGCTGTTCCAGTCCCGGGCGATGCGAATCGAAGATGCGGCGCGCGATATGAAGATGAGCGACGGCGTCGCCGTAGTTCAGCATGGCGCCATCGCGCCAGCTCCACGCGATGGCCGCAATCGACGCCGCGCCGCAACCTGCCAGCACCGCGGCCCATTCGGATCGCCTGATCGGGTCGTCACTCAAGGTGTGTCAACTCGCGGAAGAGAAGAAAGCGCTCGTCGATCTCCTCGCGCGAGAGCCCCTGCAGCCGTTCGGTTCCGAACCGCTCCACGGCAAACGAACCCATCACGCCGCCATAGAACATGGCGTGACGGAACGCGGCTGGCCTGATTCCGCCCGCCGCGGCGGACGAGGCGAGATAGCCGAAGAAGCCTCCGGCAAAGCTGTCGCCCGCGCCGGTCGGGTCGACCACCTCGTCGAGCGGCAGCGCCGGCGCCCGGAAAGCGCGAATGGTGCTGCGCTGGCTGGCGTTCGCCGCATCCTGCGCAAAGAACGCAGTCGCGCCGTATTCGCCGTGCTTGACCACCAGCGTCTTTGGCCCCATGGCGAGCACGGCGCGCGCCGCCTTCACCGGGTTGTTGGTGCCCGCGAGCATGCGCGTTTCCGTGTCGTTGATCAGCAGAATATCGAGGCCCTTCAGCAACTCGAGCAGCGCCGCGCGATGATCCTTGATCCAGTAGTTCATGGTGTCGCCGGCCACCAGCCGCACGTCCGGCATGGCCTCGCGCACGCGGCGCTGCAAAACCGGATCGATGTTGGCCAGAAACAAAAAATCAGAGTCTCTATAGGCATCGGGGATCTTCGGCTCGAATCCCGCAAAGACATTCAGATCGGTCCTGTGCGTCCTGGCCTCGTTGAGATTGTCGAGATAGGAGCCCTGCCAGAAGAACGTCTTGCCCGCTGCCCGCTCGATGCCGCGCGTGTCGATGCCGTGCGCCTTGAAGACCGCCTCCTGCTCCGGTCCAAAGTCATCGCCCACCACGGCGATCACCCGCACGTCGGTAAAGTAACTCGCCGCCAGCGCAAAGTAGGTCGCCGCGCCGGCGAGCCGGCGGTCGTATTTGCCCGCCGGCGTTTCCACGGAATCGTAGGCAACGCTGCCCACTACGGTAATGGCCATTCACTTTCCTCTCTTATGACATTGAGTGACCGATTGGTCTTCGCCAAGTGCTCTTCGCATTCCGCTTCTGAAGCTGCTACCAGCCGAGATACTTGCCGTAGAGCAGCTTCACCCGCTCCTTCGCCGCCGCGGGAATCGCCTCCGGCTGCGTCAGCACCGCGTACTTCGCCGCCGTGGCGCAGGGGCAGTTGCGTTCTTTGGGCAGGGCGGCAACAGCGGCTTTGACCACCCGGCAAGCGTTCTCGGCGTTCTGGTGCAGCACGGCCACGATCTGCTCCACGCTTACCGCGTCGTGGCCTTCGCGCCAGCAGTCGTAGTCGGTCACCATGGCGATGGTGGCGTAGCAAATCTCGGCTTCGCGCGCGAGCTTGGCTTCCTGCAGGTTGGTCATGCCGATCACATCCGCGCCCCAACTGCGGTAAAGCCGCGACTCGGCCTTCGTCGAAAACTGCGGCCCTTCCATGCAGATGTAAGTTCCGCCGAACTTGCCCACCACGCCGGCCGACGCGCACGCCTCATAGGCGGCCTTCGCCACGGTCGCGCAAACCGGGTCGCCAAAAGCCACATGGCCCACGATGCCGTCGCCGAAGAAAGTCGAAATGCGGCGCGAGGTGCGGTCGATGAACTGGTCCGGCACCACGAAATCGGTCGGCTTGTGTTCTTCCTTCAGCGAGCCGACGGCCGAGACGGAGAGAATCCGCTCCACTCCCAGCTTTTTCATGGCGTAGATGTTGGCGCGAAAGTTCAGCTCCGATGGCAGCAGGCGATGCCCGCGCCCGTGCCGCGCCAGAAAAGCTACCTTGCGGCCCTCCAGCTCGCCCAGCACGAACAGGTCCGAGGGATCGCCGAAGGGCGTTTCGATTCGCTCCTCATGTACGTTGGTGAATCCGGGCATGGAGTAAAGCCCGCTGCCGCCGATGATGCCGATCTCCGCCTGAGCCACTCGCCGCTCCGTTTCTTTGAGCCGTTCCGCGGTCCGCGTTCGTAACGTCTGCCGATGACCGCAAACACTTCAGTATAAAGGGCGAGTGTGCTCGCCGGAGGTCCCGGAAGACGGCGCGCCGGGCGCCTGCCCCGAAGGTGTCATTGACCCCGGCGACGGAGCGAAGTTAGGTTACTTATGTGCGAGAAGTCTATTCAGCGCACGCTGTTGTAATGAGTATCGAGAACATACAGGAACCGGCGCGAAAACCTCGGCAGAAGCCGGTTCCGGGTAGATAAAAGGAAGACCTATGATTCTCACTCTACTTCAGGCAGCCGTCGTCACGGCCTTGATCGCTTATCTCCACCATTGGGTGGTCCGCGCGCGGCGGCGCAATTCGCAGACCTGGGGCTCCCTGATGGCCCGGCTACGCCCCGATTGGAACTCCCGCGAACTGACCGACCCCACGCTTTGGGCCGATGCCCTCACCGCCAGCCCGGAACAAAAGTGGCAGCGGATTGAAGGCGCCCGCGGCCTCTGCGCCATGTTCCAGAACGCCGGCGTGATGCTGGAGATGGCC
>JASHQQ010000077.1 GCA_030039035.1 Acidobacteriaceae bacterium
GGAAACCTGCGAGATCTGCTCCGCAGTCCTCGACTCCACGCGCAACGTCGTCGTGTTGATCGCCGACGACCGTGTCTTCGAGCTGCCCGCCGGATTCAGCCAGCGCCTGCACGACCGGCTCGCCCGGGAACTGGAGCTTGCCGGCCCTTGAAGGCGGAGGTCTGAAAGGGTGGAATGACGATCGAGGCTGCCCGCTCCTGGGACCGAATCTAAGCAATTCGGGCATGTAATTCTGCCGGCGGATTGTTCGGACTCAATTCCGACTTGCGACTTTCGTAACTGGATCGCACATGGACAGCATCCTTGCCACGGAACCATCCTTTTGTACGGTTTTTTCCCTCGCCGGCGCATCCGCGCGAAACGGCGCGCTGCATTTCATCACAAACAAGCGAGACGACGAGCCGGCGCAAAGCGCCTTCTTTCGAGGAGCCCTCCCCATGCAGCGAATCTCATGCACGCTGGCGATTGCGGCCGCAATCGCCCCGGCAATTCTTCATGCGCAGGATTTCAAAAAAAACGTCATCTACCAGATCGTCACCGACCGGTTCTATGACGGCGATACCACCAACGACAATCCCGCCGAAAGCCCTGGCCTCTTCGACTCGACACACACGCAATGGCAGGCGTACTGGGGCGGCGACTTCGCCGGCATCCAGCAGCAGCTTTCCTACATCAAGGGCATGGGCGCGACCGCGATCTGGGTCTCGCCGGTGGTCAACAACGAAAACCTGAACTGCGCCAGCTCCGGAATTTCCGCGCCCTACCATGGCTACTGGGCGCGCGACTTCATGAACATCGAGGAGCACTTCGGCGACAACCCGAATTCGTTCCCGGCCTTCGACAGCCTGGTTTCCGCGCTGCACGCGAACAACATGAAGATCATTGTCGACGAGGCGAACAATCACTCCAATCCGGATAACTGCGGTGAAATGGGATCGCTGTATAACAACGGCACGTTCATGGCCGCGGCCAATAACGATCCCCACGGCTACTTTCACCACAACCCGGATATCTCGAATTACAACGACCGGTATCAGTTGCAGTACTACACGCTCGAAGATCTGACCGATCTCAACCAGGAGAACCCAACCATCGACGCTTATCTGAAAAGCGCGGCGGCGCAACTGCAGACGCACAGCGTGGACGCGTTTCGCCTGGACGCGGTGAAAGACGTGACATGGGGATGGGAATACTCCTTTGCCAATTCAGTATTCAACAATGCGCCGTCGTTTCTCTTCGGCGAGTGGGACCAGGGCAATACCAGCGACCCGCTCTATCCCGACTCGTATAAATTTGCCAATCTGAGCGGCATCTCGCTGCTCGATTTTCCATTGAACACGGCCATTCGCGACGTCTTTGCCAGCAACAACGCGTTCCCGGAGATCGACTCGACGATCAACACCGAGAACAGCAATTTCACATATCCCAACGATCTGGTCACGTTTTTCGACAGCCAGGACGAATCGCGCTTTCTCACGCTGAACGACGATCAGAACCGGCTGCAGGAGGCGATGGCGTTTCTGCTTACCGGCCGCGGCATTCCCATCATCTTTTACGGCGACGAGCAGTATCTTTTCAACAACACGAACAGCGGCAACGACCCTTATAACCGCGTGTGGATGTCGTCGTTCAACACCGGCACGACGGCGTACAAGATCGTCTCGAAACTCGCTGCGTTGCGGCAAACCAACGACGCGATCGGTTATGGCACATGGAAGCAGCGGTGGATCAACTCCGACGTATATATCTACGAGCGGCAGTTTTTCAATGACGTGGTGTTAGTCGCGATCAACAAGAATGGCGCGACGCCGTACGCGATCTCCGGCCTCTTTACCGCGCTGCCGCCGGGAACCTGGTCGGATTACCTAGGCGGTCTGCAAAATGGCAATAGCCTCACCGTGACCTCGGGCAGCAATGGCAACAATCCGGCCAATAACTACACCATTGCCCCGGCGAGCGTCTCGGTGTGGCAGTCCCAGATGAATGCGACGATGCCGGAAGCGGGCTCGATCGGGCCGCACGTCGGCCAGCCGGGCATGACGGTGACGATTGCCGGCGACGGTTTCGGCAGCGCCACCGGATCGGTGCTCTTCGGCTCGGCCACGGCTGCGATTCAATCGTGGTCGAATGCGTCGGTGACATTCACGGTGCCCAACGTGACCAACGGCTCCTACAACGTGCAGTTGAAGTCGAGCAACGGCGCGGCGGCCAACACGATTCAGTTCACGGTGCTGACGGCAAAGCTGATTCCCGTCACCTTCACCGTGAACAACGCCAACCCGACAAACACCGGCGACTACATTTTCGTGACCGGCAATACGGTCGAACTGGGCAACTGGGGCACGGCTTTTCAGACGGCGATCGGACCGATGCTGGACCCCAGCTATCCCAACTGGTTCCTTAATGTCTCGCTGCCCGCCGGACAAACCGTGCAGTTCAAGTTCATCGACATTCAATCCAGCGGAAATGTGGTTTGGGAAAATGGAGCCAATCACCAGTACACCGTGCCGACGAGCGGAACCGGGTATGTGACGGTGAGCTGGCAATACCAGATCAGCGCTGATTAAGCCGTGGATCCCGAAAGGGCCCGGGGCTAAAGCCATTTCGACGTTTCTCGCCAGATCCAGCAGCCTAAGGGCTGCTGCTCCCTCCGATCGAATGCGCCGCGGGCGGCGGGCCTGTCCTGTGGATGATGGCGTGGCTCCAGATCTCCAGCCCGACCAAAACCAGCGTGAGGATCGCAAGGACCACCTGCAGGCGCTCCGAGCGCCGCTGCTTTGGGCCGATTTCGCGCCGTCGCCACTGCGCCGAGGGCCGCGAGCGCAGATGCCGGATCCACGCCAGCACGGCGAGGTTGACGATGGCTCCGGCAGCGGCGACCGTCAGCATGGGAATGCGGATGGCATCCTGGTGAAGCCGGGCGGCCGGCGCCCAGATTCCGCCGGCCGCCGCCAGGGCTGTCAGTCCGATGGCAACCCGAATGCCGCTGATGGTGAGCACGGCGGTGCACAGGCTTTGCAGCAAGGCAAAGAGCAGGCTGGTGCGGACCAGAAATGGCATTGAGCCGGAGATTCCCGATCGTTGCTCCGTTCCCGCATCGTTGGCAGTTTCCGGCATGGCTTCAACAGCGTAAATCAAAAGGGAACCTGGAGGCCAATCCAATTGGCGCCGCGGCGCGTACTCGTCACAGGGGAGGCCGGCGTTATGGAATTTCATTTCCAGTTCCGTGCCTTTCGCTGTAACCTTTCCCACACGCACCGTGTCTCAGGTGCGTACCACGGTTCGTGCGGGATGGCGAAGAGCCATTTTGCAGGTCGACAACCGGCGGAAGCCCTCCGTCTCAACCCCCCAAACGAATGAGGTCAATCACCATGAAAAATCGCGTGAATGCAATCCTGCTGACGGCAGCTCTCTCCGGCCTGATCGGCGGAACCACCGTGGCTGCGGCCCAGACCGCCGCCCCGGCGACTCCCACCTCGGTGAAATCGTCGGCCAAGGTGCTCAAGGCGGGTCTGAAGTATGCCGGCCAGGACCAGCCTGCCAAGCATTCCTGTAAAGGCAAGAACGATTGCAAGGGCCAGGGCGGCTGCAAGACCGGCGACAACGGCTGCAAGGGCAAGAACTCCTGCAAGGGCAAGGGCGGCTGCGCCACCGACGGCTCCAAGCCGGAGCTGTTCCTCGCGTAAGAGGGATCAGTGGTCAGCGATCAGAGCGGAGAAATTGCGGGAAGGGGATCTTGTCCCCTCTTGACGCCGATCTTCGCTGTTCGCTGGCCACTGTTCACTGTTCACTGACCACTGACGACTGACCACTCTCATGTCTTCCAATCGCTTCAACGCGCATCAGAATCACGGCGTCGGGATCGGCCTGCGCATTCCGCACTACCGGCACATCTTTTCGCGCAAGCCGGTGGTGGACTGGTTCGAGATCATCTCGGAAAACTTCATGTGCGACGCCGGCCGGCCCATGGAAGTGCTCGACCAGATCCTCGAGCGCTATCGGGTGGTGCAGCACGGCGTCTCGATGTACTTCGGCTCGGCGACTGCGCCCGATCCCGAACACTTGCGCCGTCTGAAGCAACTCGTTCGCCGCACCAACACTCCGTGGCTCAGCGATCACCTTTGCTGGGGCAGCGTGGACGGCACGTATACCCACGACCTGCTGCCGCTGCCTTACACATGGGAGGCCGTCGAGCGCACCGTGGAGCGCGTCCGCGCCGTGCAGGACTACCTCGAAATTCCCGTCGCGGTCGAAAATGTGAGCAGCTACGCAGCGTTCACGGCCTCGGAGATGACGGAGTGGGAGTTTCTCGCCGAGGTTGTGGAGCGCGCCGACTGCGGCATTCTGCTCGATGTGAACAACATTTTCGTCTCGGCGATGAATCACGAGTTCGACCCCATGGTGTATGTGAACGCGGTTCCCGCGCACCGCGTGGCGCAGATTCACATCGCCGGGCACACGAAGTACGAGAAGTACATTCTCGATACGCACGATCATCCGGTGATCGATCCGGTGTGGCAGCTCTATGCGCGCGCCATAGAGCGCTGCGGCCCCACGCCCACGCTGCTGGAGTGGGACGATCGCATCCCCAGCTTCGACGAAGTGCACGCCGAAGCGCTGAAGGCCATTCGTTATTTGCATCGGGCTGCTTCAAGCTTCCACGCGTCATCGTCAAAGGATGTCATCCTGAGCGCGCGGCTTTCACCAGAACGCGCCGAGGCTGTTCGATGAGCTCGCACCCCACATCGCTCGAAGCCATCCAGCGCGAGATGGCAGCCGCCGTGATGCGGCCGCTGACCGCGGACGAAGAGATGCAGGCGACCGCTCCTGACGGCCGCGCCATGAGCGAAGTGGCCGCGTCGTTCATTGCGCCCAACAGCCGCCTCGACGCCTTCGAGCGGCTCGAGATCTACAACCGGCAGTACTGGTTTCGGGTGCTGGGCGCGCTGGCGGAGGATTTTCCCGCATTGCAGGCCATCGTCGGCGGCCGTGCGTTCGAGGCGCTTTCGGTCGCTTATCTTACCGCGCATCCGAGCCGGTCTTTCTCGCTGCGGAATCTGGGGTCGAGACTGATCGAGTGGCTCGTGGCCCATCCGCAGTTTGCCGGCCGCCGCCATCGTCTCGCCGTCGACGTGGCGCGCATCGAGTGGGCCTTTGTCGAGGCGTTCGATCTGGCCGAACGCGAGCCGCTGACGCGGGAACAGATTGCCACGCTTGACGGCGACTCGCGTCTGGCGCTGCAGGCGCATGTGCAACTGCTGGCCCTGGAATACGCGGCCGACGATCTTGTTCTCAAATTGCACAAGCGCGACAAACGGCAGACGAGCGAAGCCGGCGTGAAGGAATACGAAGTGCACGCCGCGCCGGCGAAGCTGCCCGGGTTTCGGCGCAGGCCGACCTGGGTGGCGGCGCATCGCGTGGACAACTCGGTCTACTATCGGCGGCTGGCGCGCGAGGAGTTTCTCACGCTGAATGCGCTGCGCCGCGGCCTGCCGCTGGGCGAGGCTCTCTCGGCCGGCTTCGCCGATTCGCGCATGCCGGAGCCGCGCCGCGCGGGATTCGTCCGCGACATGTTCTCCAATTGGGCGGAGCTCGGCTGGGTCTGCGCGCCGGAACTTGAATCGCTGATCAAAACCTAGCGCCTGGTCTTCATGGATCCGTAATTCACCAAATAGAATGGGTGCCCCAGGTCCCTGTGTTGGGACCTGGATTCGCACAAATCTACGCAGGCCGGGCGCCCCATTCTTGCGGCGTTTTTTGTTTTTGACGCAAGGGCGGGAGGGACGAACGCACCCCGGTTGCAGACTTCGCAGGGAGAGTTATGGCAAACCCGATTCATCGCGTGAAGTCTGCGTACGATGGCTTCGCTTCGGCGGCGAACCGATTGCAAAGCGTGCTGCTGCTGCTCATCCGCCTTTATTGGGGCTGGCAATTCGCCGAGGACGGCTGGGGCAAGCTGCATCATCTCGCCCGCGTCGGGAATTATTTTGCCCAGTTGAATCTGCCCGCGCCGCACGCCACGGCTCTCTTGGTCTCGCTCGTCGAGCTCATCGGCGGCATCACGCTCGCCGTCGGGCTGCTCACGCGACTCACCGCGCTCGTGCTCTTCGTGAACATGACCGTGGCTTTTTGGACAGCGGAAAAAAACGCATTCCTCGGCGCGATCTCGAATCCCGACAAGTTCCAGGGCGCCGATGCCTACAACTACTGGTTCGCCGCGCTGCTGATTCTGATTCTGGGGCCCGGGTTGATCGCGTTGGACGCGCTGTTCAAAGGCAAACGCACGGCAGGCGGCCCGAGCTGATGCGCGATATCATGGACAGATCAATCCCTATCACGGAATCGCTGTATTGCCAACTCTCTCCCTCGGCGGCCGAAGCCGCGATTTCTTGCTGAATTTGTCTGCGCGACTGAAGAGACTGCGGAAAAACGGAGACGGCGAAGCGAATCAGGCCAAACCGTCGACCTCAGGGGCTAAAAGCCCCATTCAACTTACGGCATTTGCGGCACGGCTGAAGCCGTGCCCTGACACTTGTCCCGATCTGAAGAAGAGTTTTCCGCAGCCGGTGAAACTCGAATCCTTTTTCCCTTGCTTTTCTCGGCGCGGCCAAAGGCCGCGCCCTTTCATAACCCCAGGCTGACGCGGCGTTTCTTCGGATGCGTGCAGCGTGCGGATCGTCTACATACTCACTTCGCTCGGCATGGGCGGAGCCGAACGGCAGGTGCTCGGGCTGGGCGAGCGCATGGCTCGCCGCGGCCACCGCGTGGCGCTGCTCATTCTGCGTCCGCATCTCGCGGAAGAGTGGCCGACGCAGCTCGACACCATCCATCTCGACATGTTGAAGAATCCGTGGAGCGTGCTCGCAGGCGCAGCGCGTGGACGCCGTTTCCTGCGCGAGTTCCGGCCCGACGTCGTCCACAGCCACGGGTTCCACGGCAATCTTATGGCGCGGATCTGGCGGTTGCTTGTTGCTTCGCCCAAGCCGATCTCGACCATTCATAACGTTTACGAAGGCGGAACGGCGCGGATGCTGGCCTATCGCCTCACCGATCCACTGAGCGCGATGACGACGGCGGTGAGCGAGGCCGCCGCCGAGCGATTCGTTCGCATGAAGGCCGTGCCGGAAAGCAAATGCAGCGTGCTTTCCAACGGAATCGATGCCGTTGAGTTTGCGCCCGACGCCGAACGCCGTGTGCGCACCCGCAGCGAAATGGGCGTCGACGCGGAATTCGTCTGGCTCGCCGCCGGGCGCATCGTTCCCGCGAAGGACTATCCAAATCTGCTGCGCGCCTTCGCGCAGATCCGTGCCGGCGAAAGAATGGGGTGCGGTGACGATGAAGCGGGATGCCCCGGGTCTGTCTTTCCGGACCGGGGAAAACCAACTGGGCTTTGGATCGCGGGCGAAGGCGCCGATAACGAGGTATCGCGCGCACGGCAGCTCTCGATCGAGCTCGGATTGAACCACGCCGTGCGCTGGTTAGGCCTGCGCCGCGATCTGCCCGCGCTGCTCGATGCCGCCGACGGATTCGTGCTCGGATCGGCATGGGAAGGGATGCCGCTGGCCGTGAGCGAAGCCATGGCGATGGAAAAGCCGGTGGTTGCGACCGATGCGGGCGGCACGCGCGAGCTGATCGGCGACGCCGGCTTGCTGGCGCCGGCGAAAAACGCGAATGCGCTGGCCGAAGCGATGCTGACCGTGATGCGGATGTCGCTGGACGAGCGAGCGAAGCTGGGCACGCGGGCTCGCGCGCGAATCTGCGAGCGCTTCAGCCTCGAGGCCAAGGCCGGCGCGTGGGAAGCGCTGTATGCCGGTTTGCTGGAAGGCCAGGAAAAACAAATCGCCCTGCCGGAATGAGGATTCTGTACAACCTGGAACCGTTTCGTCGGAGGCTGGATTGTCCGCGGAGAACTCGAGCCTTGGGTCATGAAGCCGGTTCCAAAAGGGCCCGTGGCTGAAGCATCGCGATGTTTTTCGCTGATTTCAGCAGCCTGAAGGCTGCTGCTCCCTCCGATTTGCACATCGAAAACATGCCGAAGCGAGTTCTCACGCACACTCCAGGGCCACCTGCTTTTGGGTGTATTTATGGCACAGACTGAAGCTGTGCTCTTTCAAAGCGGTATGTTCGACAGTTCTTCAAGTGCGGCAAGTCACAAGCCGCCCCATACGTCTCGCGTATTCTGATCGGCGAGCCAGGAAGCGGGGTCAATCGTTGGCAATAGCTCCCAGCCCTCAGCTTTCAGCTCCCAGCTTGGCCGCGATTTCGCCATCTGAGAGCTGAAAGCTGAGGGCTGGGAGCGAATCGCCATGGACCAGGAGGACGGAAGATGCGGCTAGCGATTGAAGTTGTGTGCTGCGCGCTTTTTGTTGCAGCAGGTGCGATCGAATTTGCAACGGCGCAGGCGCAGTCGAGGCCGGCGCAGAATGCGGTTGAAGCACTCGATCACGGCTGGCAATTCCGGCAGGTTTCCGCCCAGCCGCAAGGCACAGACGAAAGCTGGATGCCGGCAACCGTCCCCGGTGACGTGCACCTCGATTTGCTCGCCAACAAAAAAATCCCCGACCCGTTCTATCGCGACAACGAATCGAAGCTGCAATGGATCGAGAAGGAATCCTGGGAGTATCGCGTCACTTTCAATGTCGCTCCGGCGCTGCTTGCCCGCTCCAATGTCGATCTTGTCTTCGACGGCCTCGACGGTCCGTGCACGGTCTTTCTCAACGGCGAAGAAGTGCTGAAAGGCCTCAACAGCTTTCGCGTCTGGCGCGTTCCGGTCAAGGGTCACCTTCATGCGGGCAACAACACGCTGCGCGTGCTCTTCGAGTCGCCGATTGCGGCGGCCGAAGCGATGGCCGCCGCCGACCCCTGGGCGGCGAAGACCAAGGTCGAAGGCAAGACCTACCTGCGCAAGCCCGCCTACGAGTACGGCTGGGACTGGGGGCCGCGCTTTGTCACCGGTGGTATCTGGCGGCCGGCGCGGCTCGAGGCGTGGGACAAGGCGCGCATCGCCGATTTTGTCGTTCGCCAGCGCGACGTGAGCAGGGAAGTGGCGCACCTCGACGCGCAGGTCGAGATCGAAGCGGCGAGCGACGGTCCGGTTCAGGTGACGATTCACTACGTCATGGGAGGAGAGCCGGCGACGATCGGAAAGACCGTGGATTTGCATGCGGGCAACAACCTCGTCGACGTCCCGATCGAAATCCGCAATCCAAAGCTCTGGTTTCCCGCGGGGTATGGCGATCAGCCGCTTTACGAATTCACGGCCAGGCTGGGCGCGGCCGGCACTCTGGCGACCATCGAAGAAAAAAAGGTGAGGATCGGCCTGCGCTCCGTCGTCCTGCGCCGGCAGCTCGATCAATGGGGCCGCAGCTTCGAGTTCGTCGTGAATGGCATTCCCGTTTTCGGCAAAGGCGCCGATGTCATCCCCTTCGACAGCTTTCCGGACCGCGTGGCCACGGCCAATTATCGCCGCATTCTCGAGTCCGCCAAGGCCGCGAATATGAACATGATCCGCCACTGGGGCGGCGGCTACTACGAGAGCGACGAGTTCTATTCGATCTGCGATGAGCTCGGCCTCATGGTCTGGCAGGACTTCATGTTCGGCAACGACTGGCAGCCGGGCGCGTACGCTTTCAAGCAGAACATCGAGGCCGAGGCCGAAGACCAGGTGCGCCGGCTGCGCAATCATCCCTCGATCGTCATCTGGGCCGGCAACAACGAGACCGAGCTCGCCTTCCACTGGGCCGATCGCGACAAGCTTCCCTTCGAGGTGCGAATGCAGATGTGGCAGGACTATCTCACCGAGTTCAGCGGCATTCTCAATCGCGTGGTCGCGCGGCTCGATCCGGAGACGCCGTACTGGCCCAGTTCGCCGAGCGCCGACTACGAAGAACTGCCCGACGACCTTCAAACCGGGGACGCGCACATCTGGGACGTGTGGCACGGACGCGTGCCGTTCTCGACGTACGAAACGCACCATCCGCGCTTTGTTACCGAGTACGGATTCCAGTCGTTCCCCGAGATGCGCACGATCGAAGCCTTCACCGAGCCCGAGGACCGCGCCAGTATCTTCACGCCGGTGATGCTGGCGCACCAGAAGAACAACGAAGGCAACTCGCTCATCGACGACTACATGCTCAAGGACTATCCCAAGCCGAAGGACTTCGCCAGCCTGCTCTACATGAGCCAGGTGCTGCAGGCGGAAGGGATCAAGATCGGCGCCGAGCACTTCCGCCGCAGCCGGCCCGAGACCATGGGGTCGATTTACTGGCAGCTCAACGACTGCTGGCCGGTGGCCTCGTGGTCGAGCATCGATTATTACGGCCGATGGAAGGCGCTGCAGTACTACGCGAAGCGCTTCTACGCGCCTGTCCTCGTCTCGCCGCACGTCGAAGACGGCGCGCTGAAGGTCTACATCGTTTCCGATAAGACCGCCGCGCTGGAGGCCACTCTGCGCGTGCGCCTCATGGACTTCGACGGCAAAGTGCTGCTCGAGGAGTCGAACAATGTGACCGTTCATCCGCTTTCGAGCGAGGTCTATCTCACCTGGCCCCTGTCGAAACTCGACGCAGCCGGGGCAACGGATCGATCGCATGTCTTTGCCGTCGCCGATCTCGGGGCGACGAACGGAGCGCAGATTTCGCGCAACCTTGCGTATCTGGCGCCCACCAAGCAGATTCAACTCAAGCCAGCCACTCTG
>JASHQQ010000078.1 GCA_030039035.1 Acidobacteriaceae bacterium
GGGCTTCTTCGCCGCCACCATCAAGAACGTAAGCGACACCCGCATCGGCGACACCGTCACTGACGATGCGCACCCCGCCTCGGCGGCGCTGCCCGGCTTTGAGGACATCAAGCCCATGGTCTTCTCCGGCCTCTACACAGTGGATGCCCACGAGCACACGCTGCTCCGCGACGCCCTCGAAAAGCTGCGCCTCAACGATGCGTCGTTTTTTTTCGAGCCGGAGAGCTCGGTGGCGCTGGGCTTCGGCTTCCGCTGCGGATTCCTCGGCCTGCTGCACATGGAGATCATCCAGGAACGGCTCGAGCGGGAGTATGAACTCGACCTGATCACCACCGCGCCCGGCGTGCGCTACCTGATCACGCTGACCGACGGCAGCCAGATCGAAGTCGACAATCCCTCGCGCTGGCCCGATCCCGGGCATATCGAAAAGGTCGAGGAGCCGATTATCGCCGCGAAGATTCTCACCAACGACGAATACGTCGGGGGGATCTTCAAGCTGGTCGAAGAGAAGCGCGGACGCCAATTGAACTTCGAATACGTGACACCGACGCGCGTGATGCTGACGTATGAGCTGCCGCTGAACGAGATCGTTCTCGATTTCTACGACCGGCTCAAATCCATCTCGCGCGGGTACGCGTCGCTCGACTATCAACTTTCCGGACGGTGGGATTCGCCGATGGTCAAGCTCGACGTACTGGTTTCGGGCGAGCCGGTCGATGCGCTCTCCATCATCGTGCATCGCGACTTTGCCTACGAGCGGGGCCGGGCGCTGGTTTCCAAGATGCGCGAGCTGATTCCGCGCCAGCAGTTCGAGGTTGCCATTCAGGCGGCGATCGGGTCGAGAATCGTGGCTCGGGAAACCGTCAGTCCGCTGCGCAAGAACGTGCTCGCCAAGTGCTACGGCGGCGATATCACGCGCAAGCGCAAGTTATTGGAAAAGCAGAAGGAAGGCAAGAAGAGGATGAAGCGGATCGGCAAAGTCGACATCCCGCAGGAGGCGTTTCTGGCGGTGCTTCGGGTAGGCGAAGATCAAGCGAAATAAGTTCCTGAAGCGGATGAGATGCAGCCAGGTAGTCACAGGTTGTTCATACGTGACTGTGGAAAGCTCCATGTAAGCGTCTGCCGGGGCTGGCCGGAGGGTGCGCCCGAGTCGTCCCGATGGCTCACGTCTTTGACGCTGAAAAATAAGGATTTGTCTCGCCTAACAGAAGCGGCTGCAGCTTGGCAAGAGAAGAATGCGAACTTTTTTCGCATCATCTGAAGAAGCAATCCACAATTTTTTCCACAGACGGCCGGGCTATCGCCACTCACGGGTCACCGTATGCCGAAGCCTCTGCACCCAAGTCGATGCGACCAACGCGAGGTCCCCAACGACAGGTCTTCGTCGTCGGGGCCGGACCATCAGGGAGCGGCGACCTTGCCCGGAATCTGAAAGGCCACAACAAATCAGGAATTGCCGTAAACCGGCTCCCGGGTCACTTCTTCGCGACCTGGGAGCCTGATCGAGGGCGAATTTCGCTTACTGTTGCGGAGCGCTGGGCCGTGGCGTGGCCGGAGCCGCCGGGCGGGTAGGAGCAGCCGGAGCCAATTGCGATCCCGCGGGCTGAGGCGGCGGCGCGGGCACACCCGATTTCTTGTTATAGGCGTCGATGATCGGCTTGGTGATGTTGGTGGAATCGGCGGCATACAGCACCGGCTGTTGCTGCAGGCTCACATCCAGAACCAGCGTGTAACCCTGCTGTTGCGCGTAGGCATTGAGCACGTCGTAGACCTTTTGCGCCAGCCCGTTGTACATCTCCTGCATATCCTGGTTGAAGTCGTTCTGGGCGTCCTCGGCGTCGCGCGACAACTGCTTTTTCTTGTCGTCGATCGTCTTGGCGCGGCTCTCCTTCTCGGCGTCGCTTAACGTGTTGCCCTGCGTCTGCAGTTCCTTGGTGAGCCGGTCGACCTCGTCGCTCAGCCCCTTGAGCTGCTGGCGCTTGGGATCGTACTTCTTCTGCAGATCGGCAAAGTCGCGCTGGCCCTCGTTGGTCTGGGCCACCGCGACCTGGAACGCGATCACGGCGATCTTGGGTGGTCCCGCAGGCACAGACGGCGCGTCGGCAGCCGCGGATGTCGAAGCCGGCAGGGGCGCAGCCGGTACCTGGGCTGCGGCGCACAGGGCAAAGCCTGTGGCCAGCGTAGCAGCGATTGCAACCAAGCGATTCATTTGCGGTGAAAACTCCTTCAAGAATCCTGTGTGGCCGTCCCTGATTAGACGCGGGACGCCGTCTCCTGAGCAGCATCGCGGTCCAATTTCCCCTTGCGGCGAATACCTGCCGCCAGGAACCCCGGAGGCATTTCCAACCCGGCGACAAACCGGCGTCGCTGGGAACCCCGGTGTCTCTTTTGGGGAGCCTCCGCGCGTGGCAGAGACAAGAAAAGACGCGGACGGAGACGTCAGCAGGAACTGAGGAGAATTATAGGTGGGGCTGGAGGGAGCGTCAAACCGGAAGCGAGGGACACCGGCCTCCCTGCGGCCGCCGAAGCAATGACTGCACCGGGAGTGACAAAACATTGACAATTCCGTGACAAACCTGGGGACTCGGGCCGCTAAAATCGCGCCAAGGGTGTGCCATGAGCGTGTGTCCGATTGGACTGGCGATCGTGCTGGGCGCCTGCGGCGCGCCGCCCGCACAACGGCCTGCGGCGCCGAAAGTGCCGGCGGCGATCATCGAGCGCATGGAGCGCCCGGCGCAAACGATCCCGGCTCCACGCGTGGGGAATTCGCCGGATGAGGCGAAACCCGATGGCCGGTCAGCAAGGCCCGGCTCGAACGGCGCGCTGTGCCATCGCGGAGCCCGGCCGAAGCCGCGCCGTGCGGCTACCGCCAGATCCTGTGTTGACAAGACCTGCCCCGAATTCAGGCCGCCGTCGCACCGCCCCGATTCCTAGACCGTTTTCAGGACACAGGGTGTCCTTTGGTGCGATGCTCGAGGCCGCCGCTCCTCCAGGTCGCGTGGACTCGTCGATTGCGGCTTCGCGCACAGGATTTCCTGAAACGGTGCAGGAATCCGTCCGGACCGCGAAAAATCGAAGGGCGCCATGACGGCGCCCTTTACCCATTCCAGTGTTGCTTCAGCACTCGCGGGGGCTCACTGCCACTGGGGCTCGATCCCGAAATCCTCCGGCCGGAAGTCTTGCCGCCACTGATCCAGTTGCCGCTTCAGTTCTTCGAGTTGCTTCGGGTCGAGCCTGAAATTTTCCGGGTTGAAGTTCTTCCGCCACTCGTCCATCTGCTTCTTCAGCTCGTCCTCGACCTTGGGATCGACCTTGAAGTTCTTCATGCTTTCGCGCAACTGCTCGGCCTGCCTGCGCATTTCCTCGGCCTG